>DATLZF010000377.1:0-3616 GCA_035574135.1 Candidatus Methylomirabilota bacterium | reverse complement strand
GGCGGTGATGTTGTCGCCGGTGGCACCGTCGCCGCGGGTGGCGCCGACGGTGAAGAGGCCGTTTTCATAACGCAGGTTGACGGCCACTCCATCGACCTTGGGTTCGACCAGCCACTCCAGCGGGGCCTCGGGCAGGAGTTTCTGCACGCGGGCCACGAACTCGCGGACCTCGGCCGGCGAGTAGGTGTTGTCCAGGCTCATCATGGGGGCAAGATGGGCGCTGGGCTCGAACTGCTCGAGCGGCTGGCCGCCCACGCGCTGGCTGGGGGAATCCGGCGTGGCCAGGTCGGGAAACGCCCGCTCCAGTTCCAGCAATTCGCGGTAGAGCCGGTCGTATTCGCGGTCGGAAATCACCGGGCGGGCTTCGACGTAGTAGGCGTGGTCGTGCCGGCGAATCTCGTCGGCCAGGACGGCATGGCGTGCGGCAGCTTCGGCGTGCGTCATCGGCCGGAGTGTGTCCCCCCGCCGCCGGGTGAGGCAAAACGAAAGTCGGTGGCCGAAGGAGTCGGCGGCGACATTGAGAGGGTCGCATCCATCCTTTCCTTGACGCTCTGCGCCGTGCTGCGGACGCTGGCGCGGCCCGCATGACCTCGATCAAGTTCGGCACCGATGGCTGGCGCGCGGTGATGGCCGATGAGTTCACGTTCGCCAACGTCGAGCGCGTCGCTCAGGCCACCGCCCGGCACTGGCTGGCCCAACCGCCACCGGGTTCCCGGCCGCTGGTGGTGATTGGCTACGACCGGCGCTTTCTGTCGGACCGGTTTGCGCGACGGGCGGCGGAGGTTTTCTCCGGCAACGGGTTGGAGGTGTTGCTCACGGCCCAACCCACGCCCACGCCGGCGGTGTCGTGGGCGGTCCGGCAGCGCGGGGCCGTAGGGGGGGTGATGATCACTGCCAGCCACAATCCGCCCGAATTCAACGGCTACAAGCTCAAGGCCCACTACGGGGGACCGGCGGAAGCCGACTTGTGCCGCGCCATCGAGGCGGAGCTGGATCAGGACCCGATTCGGAAGCGACCCTTGAACCGAAATCCGGGGGTGCGCGTGGTCGATCTGCGCCCGGCGCATTACCATGCCATCAAGAAGCGGGTGGACTTTCGGCTGATTGCCCGCTCCGGATTACGCTTGGCGCATGATGCCATGTACGGTGTGGGCGCCGGCTGCTTTGAGACGCTGCTGGAGGGCACGAGCTGCCGGGTGACCACGTTGCGCACGGAGCACAATCCGAGCTTCGGTGGCATCAATCCCGAGCCCGTGGCGCGGAACTACGCGGCCACCATCGCCTTTTTGCGTCGGCATCCCCACGATGTCTGCCTGGTCACGGATGGCGATGCGGACCGCTTGGGGGGCCTGGATGGACGTGGCGGCTGCCTTTCCGCCCATACCTTGATCTGCCTTTTGCTTTATCATCTCGTCGCCCACCGTGGCGGGCGGGGGCGGGTGGTCAAGGCGCTGACCACCACATCGATGGTGGACAAGATGTGTGCCGCCTATGGCCTGGAACTGGTCGAGACGGGTGTCGGGTTCAAGCACATCGGCGCCGAGATGCGTCGGGGCGGAGTGTTGTTGGGCGCGGAGGAAAGCGGCAGCATCGGTTTCCCGGGGCACATCCCGGAGCGTGACGGGTTGCTGGCGGGCCTGATGTTGCTGGAGCTGCTGGCTACGGAGCGTGTGTCGGTCCGGCGATTGGTGGCGCGCCTGGACAAGACGTTTGGTCCGCACTACTCGGATCGGATCGATTGCGCCCTGCCGCTTGAGCGGCGCGATGCGGTGATGGAATGGTGCCGTCGCCATCCGCCGGCGCGGCTGCTGCGTTCGCCCGTGGTGGATGTCCGGACGCACGATGGTGTGAAGCTCGTGACCCGCGATGGCTCGTGGTTGATGCTGCGGGGATCCGGCACCGAGCCGGTGCTGCGCATCTATGCCGAAGCAGCCACGGAGGCGGGCCTGCGTGGCCTGTTGCAGTTCGGGCGCCGGCTGGTTCTGCGCTCGTGATCCTGCGGGGCGGCCGGGGTCCGCGGGTGGCGCGGCCGTGACGGTGGGACCGGCGCGGTGTGCGGCAGGGAGGTCGGCCGTCGGTGCGATCGAAAGCGGCAGCCGTTTCCCGTGTGAGGCGCAGAAAGTGAGGGCTTCTTCGGCAGGGCTTGCAGACCTTTGGCGGGGTGGTGGCCACCGTTTCATCGAGCCCTCGTCTTTTAGGGGGGTGGCTGGAGGAGGCCGTGGCGGTCCAGTTGAAGCCCTTCAGCAAGTGGCGCTTCGGGCGCGAGGGCTTTTGGCGCTGTGGCTGGGTGCGGCGCGTCGGATAGCAGCGGGCTTTGTGCCTCCGTCGGGCCCAGCGACGTTGGATAGGTCGCGTGTATGTGGAATCTGGCGGTGGGGACTCGACGGCTCGAACGAAATGCCCTACACGGTGTCTATGCTTCGTAACGTCACGTGGCGCGGGGGTCTGAGCGCCGGACCGGGCTGCGCCGGGGCGCGGCATCCGGAGCATGGGCTGTTCTCCACGACGCTGGGCGGCGGTTGAGGGGCGTGCCACCGCGAACCTTCCATCTCGAATTGCACTGTCACACCGTTCATTCGATGGACGGGTTGATCTCCTTTGACGGTTTGTTGAGCGCTGCGGGGGCGGTGGGACTGGATGCGGTGGCCATTACCGATCATGACACCATTTCCGGGGCCGTGGAGTTTGCGGACTGGGTGCGGCGGCGCGGGGCGGCGCTGCAGGTCATTGTGGGCGAGGAGCGGACGCTGGCCGACGGGAGCCATTTCATTGGTCTGTTCCTGCGTGAACCGATCCGGGCCGTCGAACTGGGCGAGGCGATTTGCGAGATCGAGGGGCAGGGGGGGCTGTGTCTGGTGCCGCATCCGTTTCGCCGGAAAGACGGGTTGCTGCGCAACGGGATGGAGCCGCTTGCGGTGCTGTCGGGTCGGCCGGTGGGCTTCGAGCTCTTCAACGCGAAATGTGCGGCGGAGGAGAACGAGCGCGCGCGCCGGTTGCTCGGGACGGATCTCGCCCCTTTTGGGGGAAGCGATGCCCACTACGAGTGCGATCTGGGCGAGTGCGTGAACGAGATCGAGTGGGTTGGCGATCTGCGCCGCAGCGTCGAGCGGATGTTACGGCGCGAGGGAACGGTGCGCGTCCTGGGCAAACCGCAGGCGCCGGGCGCGGCTGAGCGCCGATACGCGCCATGGTATTACCGCTTCAAGAGGTATGCCCGGGTGCCGAAGGTACTGTTACCGGCGGCCAAGCAGTGTTACCGGCGCTATCGCAACTGGAAACACGGCGTGGGTCGCAAGCCGCTGCGTGAAGTTTACCGCCATGCATAAGAAGCAGATCCGGCCGCTGGCGCGGCTGCACGGGTACTGGATTTACCGCCGGTTCCTCGCCGCCACGGCCACATGGTCGCCGGAGCGCTGCCGCGCGTGGGTGGCGGAGCGGCTGCGCCGCACCCTTTCGTTGGCGGCCGAGGGGGTGCCCTTCTATCGCGAACGGTTTCGCGAGGCGGGCTTCGATCCGGCGCGGCACTTCAAAGCGGTGGAGGACTTGCGGCACGTGCCGTTGCTGACCAAGGACGACGTGCGGCGTCATCACGAGCGGATGATTGATGCGCGATTCA
>DATLZF010000376.1:0-8126 GCA_035574135.1 Candidatus Methylomirabilota bacterium | reverse complement strand
CCACCACGGCCAGGTAATCCTTTTCGATCGAGCGCCAACGGGCTTCGAGCTGGCCCAGGTCCCGTTTGGAGCGCAACACCTGAAACTGCAGCGTGCCGCTCCAAGCGGCTACGCCGGTCACCAGCGCCCCCGCCACCAGAGCGGCGCGCTTCACCGGATCCTTACGACGCAGCTCCTCGGCGGCCTGCGCTTCGGCGAGCAAGTTGATACGTATCGGCATAAGGTTAAGGTTAAAATGAGACGGCAGCGGCTCCGACGGCGACGGTCAACTGCGGCGCCAGTTGTTCCAGCTCGGCGGCCTTCTCCGGCGGCAGCGTCACCCTGAGAAACCGTGTGGGAGACCAGTTTTTGCAGGGCACCATCAACTCCCCCTGCAGGGCCTGGAGCACGTATTCGCTGCGCGAAGAACCTCCGGAAACGAACACTTGGGATACGGTCTTGTCGGCCTGGTGTTCAAAAAAATCGATCGAGGCACGCAGTTCTCGCCCCAGGGGGTGGATCAGCGGATCAAGGGACTGCTGAACCTCCCCGGGCATGCCCACCTTGATGTTCTCGGCTTCGCTGTAGCTGATGCCCATGGCCTCGGCCAGTCCACTCGTCAGCCGGTCGCCGCCGATGGCCACCACGCGCGTGAGCACGATCTCACCCGCGTTCACGATGGTGATGGTGGTGCTTTTGAACCCAATCTCGACGAGGGCGGCGACCTCCTTGGCGAAGATCTCCGGCTCGGCCATCTCGAAGGCGTTGGTTGGGGCAATCATGCCGGGCACCACTTGGTCCGGGATGAGCCCGGCCGCTTTGACGGCGGCTTGGAGATCATCGACGAGTTGCTTGCGCGTGCAGCCCACCATGACCTTCGCACGAGGAGCGCCCCCGGCGGGCTTGGCCGTCTCGCCGGGCCGGTTGGTGGTGGACGACTGGGTGGTACCGGCGATGAAACAGTCGAAAACGTGATCCGCCAGATCCTGCTGAAGATAGTTCTTGGAATTGAGCTTTAGCATCTGCCGCATTTCGGGCAGGGGAATCAGCGGCAGCTCGACTTGGCGGAACTGCGAGTCGTTGACGCCCAGGGCGAGCGTGACGTGGCGGACCTTGGTGGCGCCGAGCGTACGCACGACCTCGCGCAGGTGTTCAGCCAGCACGTCCGGGGAGAAGCCCTTTTCGTAGGCGGGGGCATCGATGATCGAGTAGTTGAGCAATTCGAACCTGCCGCTCTTGCGGTGCAGGTGCACGGTCTTGGTCGTGCGACCTCCCAGATCGACGGCCACGATGTGATCGCGCTTCTTTGCCTGTTTGCTGATAAACGGCAGACCCATACTGTTTCCGCTCACTAGCAACGCCGGTGCCAAGGGATGCCTCGCGGGCTGTGCCGCCAGCCCCGGGGCATCATGGACGTAGCATTTTGCGCGGCGCGGAAAAAGGAAGGCCACCGTTCCCCTGCGCCGGGGTGCGCCGGTTTGAGCGGGAGACTGCGGGGGCGTTGAAACAGCCGATGCATCGGGCACGGACAAGGGGCTGCCCGGTTGTCCCATATCGGGACATCGGCCCCGCTTCGGCCGAGAACGGCGAGGGAGCAAGATCGCCGAGTCGCCGGGCACCATTTGAGGGAAGCGCCGCGGAAACGGCGTCTTTTCCAGAAAGCCCCTTTTCCCTTCCGCCGTCATATGGAATTCGGTATCTACGCGGTCATGCAAGCCGACGTGGCGGAGTCCGGTTTCCAAATTTGGGGTGCCGATGATCAGATCTACGGGCCGGTGGAACTGCCGACGCTGGTGGGTTGGGTCAAAGAGGAGCGGGTCAGCGCCAAGACGTGGGTGTACTCGCGACGGGACGATTCGTGGACCCGCGCCGCGTCGGTGCCCGAACTGCGCATGTTCTTCCAGCCTCGGGCTCCGGGAGGCTTGGGAGGGGCGGCCGCGACCGAACCCGTCGGCTCCGGTGCCATCAAGCCCTCGGTGCTCCGCCGCGTGAAGATTCTGGCGGGAATGACCGACGAGCAGTTGGCGAAGTTCGTGGGTTTCATGGAGGTTCAGCCTGTCCGCCAGTTTGCCGAGATCGTCAAACAAGGCGATTACGGCGATGCCATGTTTCTGGTCCTCGAGGGCGAGTTGCGGGTGCGCCTGATGGTCGGAGGCAAGGAAACGACCCTGGTGACCCTCGGCCCGGGCGAGTTTTTCGGCGAGATTTCTTTGTTTGATCACGGGCCGCGTTCGGCCGACGTCGTGGCCAATGTGGACGGCATGCTCCTCAAGATCTCGGCGTCCTCCTTCGAGAAACTGCTGTGCGACGCACCGGATCTGGCGGCTCCGTTCCTGCTCGCCATCGCCAAAACGCTCATGGTCCGCATCCGTGCGGACAACAAACGTTATCGGGATTCGATCAACTTTGCCCGCACCGCCGGCCGCTAGCGGCGGATGCGTTCACCCTTCCAGGACGGCCACGGCGGCCGCGTAGTGTTCGGTGTGACTCAGGCTCAGGTGAACCGCGCGACCGCCGCGTTCCGCCAGCAGCGCGGCGCCTTTCTCGTGCAGGATGACGAAGGGCCGTCCGTTGGCCTCGCGCCCCACTTCCATGTCCCGCCAGCCCAGGGGCGCGCCGATGCCGGTGCCAAAGGCCTTCGAGATCGCCTCCTTGGCGGCGAACCGCGCGGCGAGGAACGGCCCGGGCCGGCGGTGACTCAGGCAGTAGGCGATTTCGGCTGGCCGGAGAATGCGGGCAAGAAACCGTTCGCCAAACTTCTGGTGTGCGGCCTCGATCCGCGCCACCTCGATGATATCGATGCCGGTGCCGAGAACCATGGGCGGGCGCGGGGAGGGCGGACTTCAGCCGCGGTAGCCCTGCATCAGTGCCAGCAGGTCCCGCACGGCGGCGTCCAAGCCGGTGAACACGGCGCGGCTGATGATGCTGTGTCCGATGTTCAACTCGACGAGGTGCGGCACCTCGTGCAGCACCGGCACGTTGTCGTAGTTCAAGCCATGTCCGGCGTTGACCCGCAACCCCAGCTCATGCGCCCGACGTGCGGCCGCGATCAGGCGGTCCAGTTGCGCCCGTCGTCCGGCCGGATCGGCGAACGCCTCGGCGTAGGCCCCGGTGTGCAACTCGACGAATTGGGCGCCGATTCTCGCCGCGGCCTCGATCTGCGCCGCATCGGGCGCGATGAAGAGACTCACTTCGATGCCCGCCTCCTTTAGACGCCCGCAGGTCTCGGTCAGTCGATCGATTTGCCCGGATGCGTCCAGGCCGCCCTCGGTGGTGACCTCCTCACGGCGCTCCGGCACGAGGCAGACGATGTTGGGCCTCAGCTCGAGCGCGAGGTTGACGATTTCCGGCGCGTTGGCCATTTCGAGATTGAGGCGGGTGGTCACGACCTCGCGCAGACGCCAGACATCGTGATCTTGGATGTGTCGTCGATCCTCGCGCAGGTGCGCGGTGATGCCGTGAGCGCCGGCGGCTTCGCAAATGCGGGCGGCCGTCACGGGGTCGGGTTCGCCCCCGTCGCGACCTCGATAGCGGGCCTGCCGCAGGGTGGCGACGTGGTCGATGTTGACGCCCAGTTTCACGGTGCGGCTCCTGGCGGGCGTGCCGGCTGGGGGCGCGCGGGTGCGGATCGGCCGGGGATGGGGCGGGGCGGCTGCTCCACTCGATTCGTCGCTGCCAGCCGGGGCGGCGGCTCGTGGGTGAGGGGGAACCCGGGCGATTCGATCCAGCGGGCCAGCGAGGCCAGCTCGAAGCCGGTGAATCCGAGGTGGGACTTCCGGACCAACGACAACTCCCGTGGCCCGGTTTGGGAAATCTCCGTCACTGTGTTGCCGAGCAGGGGCGCCGCGTTGGTCATCCACATCACGGTGGGGGCACTGGGCGGATGATTCTGGCGCCGTTGGAGGGCATTGAGGACACTGTAAAGCTGGCGGCCGTGAAGCAACCGCTGCTCGGTGATCTCCCAGTCGTAATACACGAGATTCGTCTTGCCTTCGAGCTGGGCGAACAGTTCCGCCGGCGCCCGGTTGGTGTTGGCCAGACGGGGAAACAAGGAACCCAGCAGGTAGTCCTGGTTTTGCAGGCGCACGGGTCGGAGCGCCGGGGCGATGATCGGTACCGTGCGAAACATCAACTCCGTGCGGTTGCTCGGCATGACGACGTTCACTGTGCCTTTGTCGAAGTAAAGGTTCAGCGCGTCCGGCAGGGTGGAGCGGAGATGCAGCAGCGTGTTGGTGCCGTCCCGCACCGGAAAGGACAACTGCGTTTGGGCAAAGCGCCCGCGCGTGCCCCAAAGACAGAACTGATTGGGGATCGGGTTCAACCGCGTGGCCGCCATTCCCGGGGACTGGGTTAGCAGTGCCGCCACGCCGCGGACGGCGGTGAACGAAGCCACCGGATCCCGGATCGCCTCCACGGGAATCTTCCAAGGCTCAATCTTTAGCGGGAGGTTTTGCGAGAAAAGCAACCGCCCCTCGAGACGGACGTTTTCGCCACGGCCGCGGTAGGTCAGTTCCGTCAAGGGCAGTCGGTATTGGGCCAGGCCCGGGAACCAGTGGGCGAGGCGGGGGAAATCCAGCGTCAGCTTCAGGAATGAATCCTCGAGCTTCGGGGCCGGCCGGCCGGTCCTGGCAATCTGCTGGGCCAGTTCGGGTGCCAGCTTGGGCTTCTCCTGGCCCAGGCTCAACAGCACCCACCCGCCGCTGCGCAGGAACTGAACGATTTGCCGGCCCTGCCGCGCTTCCCAACCCTTGCCGCCGGGTACGCTGATGTCAGCCGGTGTTCCCAGATGCCACGCAGCGGCAACTTTCCACAGATTGGTGCTCCAGAGCGCGGCCCGGGTGTCGTTCAACTGCACCGCCAGCAGGCATTCGGCAGCGGCGGTGGAACCTCGCACCTCCGCCAGCGATTCTGCGACCAACAGATCGTCGAGCAGCGGCGCCAGCAGAGCGGACTGATCCGGCGCCGAGGCCGGCAGCCGGTTCGTCCAGAGCTGTTGGGGCGTGCGGGCCAGCTTGGCGATCACGTGTCGGCGCAACTCCAGCGTGCGCGGCAGGGCGGCCACGGCCAGGAGGGTGGTGGCGTTGGTCCCCTTTTTCAACTCGGCGCCGCCGAGAAAATGATGCCGGTAGATCGGGCCGGTGGCATTGCCGTCCCCACCGGGTGTTTCGAAGCAGCCCGTGGTCAGGATGACGCCGAGGAGCCCCGCGCCGAGTGTCGCAATCCGATTCATCGTGGCGCTTGATTGCCAAAGATTTCCCCCGCTGGCAAACCGAATCACCGTCGGCCCGTGCGCGGCCTTCACCCGGGGTCAGGCCGGCGCGAAAATCTCCGTTTCCCCGGCTCGAACTTCGATTACCTTTCCGGCGTGCGCACGCTGGCCGACCTCATCGATGCTTCGCCCGGCCTGAACCAAGTGGTGGTCCCGGACCTCTGGCAGCAGGAGGCCGTTGCCGGGTTGCGTGACGGGGCGGACGTGGTGGTGCACGCGCCCACGGGGGCGGGCAAGACCCTCATCTTCGAGTTGTGGTCGCGCCAGGGCAAGAACCGCGGCCAGGCCATCTACACGGTGCCCACGCGCGCGCTGGCCAATGACAAGCTGGCGGAATGGCGCGCCCGCGGCTGGAACGTCGGCATTGCCACCGGCGACCTCGCCGAGAATCTCGACGCCCCCATCCTGGTCGCCACGCTCGAGACCCAGAAGAGCCGTCTCATTCGCGGCGACGGCCCGGCCCTGCTGGTGGTGGACGAGTACCAGATGCTCGGCGATCCGGATCGCGGGCTGAATTACGAGCTGGCGCTCGCCTTGGCACCGCCCACCACCCAATTGCTTCTGCTGAGCGGCAGCGTGGGCAATCCCAACGAGGTGGTGAGCTGGTTGCGTCGGCTGGGCCGGCGCGTCCGTCTGGTGCGCCACGAGGAACGGCCGGTGCCCCTCGAGGAAGTCTTCGCCAACAACCTCAGTTATCACGTGCCCTCCGAGGTGCGGGGCTACTGGCCCCGGTTCGTCGCCAAGGCGCTGGCAGAAAACCTCGGTCCCATTCTCCTCTTTGCCCCGCGCCGTCAGGCTGCCGAGGCCCTGGCCGCAGAAATCGCCCGCCACCTCCCCAATCCCGTGCCCCTGGCCCTGACCCCGGAGCAAAAGCAACTGGTGGGCGAACACCTCGGCCGCATCCTGCGCGCCCGGGTGGCCTACCACCACAGCGGCCTCAGCTACGCCGTGCGCGCCGGCGTGATCGAGCCCCTGGCCAAGGCGGGCCAGTTGCGCGTGGTGGTGGCCACCATGGGCCTGGCGGCGGGCATCAACTTCTCCCTGCGCAGTGTCGCGCTGGCTGGCGACTCCTACCGCCGTGACCAGATCGAGCAGCCGCTGCGGGCTGATGAGATTCTCCAGATGTTCGGTCGCGCCGGCCGGCGGGGCATCGACGAAATCGGCTATGCGCTTGTCAGCGCCAACGAGATTCGCCTGCGCGACGGTCACCCCACCCAGTTGGCGCGGAGCGGACTGGTGGATTGGGCGGCGCTCCTCGGCGTCATGAGCGCCGCGGCGGAGCAGGGCAGAGACCCCTTCACCGAGGCTGTCCGTGTGCAGCAGCGGTTGTTCTCGTCGAAGCCGATCTTTCTCGGCGTCGAGGAGTCGCTCGAGCATCCGGTCACGCCGTGCGGCCTGAAGACCGACGCCGAGCGCGCCCGGCACGTCCGGCGCAAGCTGCGCGAGATGCTCAACAGCCGGGGCGAATGGGAACGCCTGTCGGCTCCTGTCGAACGCCCGCTCAAGGACATCGTCACGCCCATCCGGCCGGCAGCGGTGTCCACGGTGGCCCTTCCGTCCGTGCCCGCGGCTGACCTCGCGACGGGCACGGTGGCCATGCGACCGGTCTTGTCCGAGCCGGCGACCGTGGAAAAGGTCGGGCACGGCGTGCTGGTTGTGGTTGAAGAGAGGCAGGGGCACCCGATCTACGGACGGCGCGTCACGCTGGCGGACCGGTTGAACGTACAGCGCGTGGTGCTGGCCAAATGGCTGCGCCGGCTCGTGAACTGGCACGGACGCGAGACGACCCTGACGCAGTGGCACGAGAAGATTGCTCCCCTGGTCGAACAGCGGATGAAGCAGCAGCGTCTGCCCGTGCTGCGGTTCGAGGTCGGGGAAAGAAGCATTTCGGCGGTGCTCAGTCTGGCCGAGCAAACTTGGCGCGTGCCGGTGGATCGGCACGGCGTTGCCATCTGGCGGCCCTTCGAGCGCGAGGTGATGCCGGACGATTGCGCGGCCTGCGCGCTGGTGCCGGTGTGCCGTCAACTGGCGCCTGCTGCCGGCGTGGCGATGCTTTGGCGGCGGCTGGGCTTGATCGACGCGGCCGGCGTGCCGACGGTGCGCGGTCGGCTGGTGAGTTTCTTTGGCCAGGGCTACGGCTTGGCCATCGCCGCCGCGATTCTTGACCCTTCGTATCCGCTGGATGAATTGATCTACGACATCGCGAACCTCGACGCGGGCTTCCGGTTCTGCCGCGAGGAGGATCGTTGGGCGGGGCGCCTGCCGGTCGTGTGCCGACAGGCTTACGGTACGGTGTCGGCACCGGGATATCTGGAGAACGGTGTTCCGCCGCGCTACGGCTCGGGCGCTGAACAGATCGTTGCGGCCATCCACAAGGACCCGTTCAGCAAGAGCCGCTGGGTGACGGAATTCCTCGGCGCCGGAGACATCGACCGGATCATCATCGAATGGCGGAGCCTCCTGCGGCAGATTTCGCGGGCCGCGCCGCTTGAAGTGCCGCGGTGGCGAGCCTTTCAGGCCATGGCCGCGGGCATTCTTGCCGAGACCACCTCCCCGACGCTGACGGAGCTGCCGCCGTTGGACTACCACCAGACCCGCCGGGTCGATCACCGCCTGGTCTTCCGACGACATTGAAGCGGGATGGCCGGTGGCTGCGGCCACAAGGAGGTTTGGGACGGATGCCCGGCGAGGTCGGTGAGAGAACTCTTGGCAAGGGCGGGGGGAATCCCTTTGATCATTCGCCATGCAAGACTTGATCTCGAAGGCTGCGACTCTGCTGGAAGCGCTGCCGTACATTCAGAAGTACGGCGGTGCCACCTTTGTGGTGAAATACGGCGGCAGCTTCATGGATTCACCCGATCTCAACGTCCGCCAGAGC
>DATLZF010000375.1:0-3335 GCA_035574135.1 Candidatus Methylomirabilota bacterium | reverse complement strand
CTCGAGGCCGTGCGATCGGATAAAAAGCCGACCGAGGCGGCCAAGCCGCCCCCGACCCGAGCAGCCCCGAGCAAACCACTTCCCAAGATCAACGAGGGCGTCGAAACGCCTTCCACCGGTACCCGCCGCGCCGTGGCGGCTGATGCGCCCGCCGCCGTCGGGGAGAGCTTCTTCGCCGACACGCGGGTGCAGGCCACTGATGGCCCCGGAGCCGGTGGCGGCTCCGGAGGCAAGACGTCCGCGCCTCCGCCCAAGGTGATGGCACCGGCGAAAGCGGCCCCGGCGCCGCAACTGCTCAAGACCGCCGGCCCTTCCACCGTGAAGGCGCTGCTGGCCGAGCGCCAGAAGGCCGCCGCCTCCGTGGAGTCCGTCGGATCCGAGCAGATCAGCAAGTCCGCCGTCTCGGACGCCGCGGACATTGTCAGCAAGGTGGCCGGCGCCACCGTGGTCGAGGGCAAATACGCCGTCATCCGCGGGTTGACCGATCGTTACAGCGCCGCAACGCTCAACGGCGCTGAGTTGCCCTCGGCGGACCCCTACCGGCGCTCGGCCTCGCTCGACATGTTCCCGACCAAGATCATCGACCGCGTCAACGTGACGAAGACTTTCACGCCGGACCAGCCGGGCAGTTTCACCGGCGGCAACATTGACATCGTGACCAAGTCCTTTCCCGACAAACCGTTCTTTTCCTTCGAGCTGGGCGGCAGCTACAACACCCAGTCCAGCCTGCGGGATGACTTTCTCTCCTACGACGGCGGCTCGACCGATTGGCTGGGCATGGATGATGGCACGCGGGCGTTGCCCGCGGCGGTGAAGCGGTACACCGACGCAAACCGTCAGTTCCCCACCAAGCGCAACAGCGTTCCTCTCTCCAACCCCACCCGGCTGGCTGAGCAGGCGACGCTCAACAGTTTGACCGAGGCGCTGGGTCCGGCCCAGTTTGCGGGGGTCGATGGCAAGTCCTGGCTGAACCATTCCTTCGTAATTGCCGGCGGGGACACGACGCATCTTCTCGGGAACCCCCTGGGTTTCTTTGCCAGCCTGCCCTACAGCCGCAGCTATTCGCTCTATGACGACGGGCAGGGATCCCGCTACGTGCGGGTGCCCGGCGGTGACCTGGAGCTCAAGAAGAGCTGGACGGAGGTCAAGGCGTCCGATGAGGTGAACTGGGCGGCCACGGCGAATCTCGCCTACCAGTTCTTTGAGCAGCACCAGGTCAGCTTCAACTACCTCTTCAACCAGTACGCCGAGGACGTGGCCCGGGTGCGCAACGGGTACGACCTCGATCTGGATTTCGACCGCGGCAACGTGCAGCAAAACCGGCTGCACTTTACCGAACGGGACCTCAGCTCTTTTCAGTTCAAGGGCACGCATGCCTTCCCGGAACTGGCCAACGTGAAGTTCGACTGGCTGGCCACGTTCACAGACACCACTCAGGACGAGCCGGACGTGCGGTTCTTCAACACGCTGGAGAACCAGTTCGGTGTCTCCGGGCTGCCGGATCCCTCCTTCCCGGCCCGCTACTTCCGTGCCCTCGAGGAGAACAACCGGAACCTGAAGTTCGACTTCACGGTGCCGTTCAACCAGTGGAACTGGGACTCGTCGGAGTTCAAACTCGGTTACTTCAACAGTTTCGCCGAACGCAGCTACGATGAACTGGTGCTTTACTACGACGGCGACTCGCGCACGGTGGCTCCGAATGACTTTCTGGCTCCGGGCTCTGTCGGCTACGGTTCAATGGTCACCAACAGCAGCAGCGTGTTCTACACTTGGCCGTCGTTTCTGAGAAATCGCTTCGACAAAAGCTTCTACACGGGCGAACTGGGGGTGCAGGCCGGCTACGTCATGGTGGACATGCCGGTCCTGTCGAAACTGCGGCTGGTGGCCGGGGCGCGCTACGAGATGACGGATCTGACCGTCACCTCTTTCAGCACCCTGCCCAGCACGAGCGTGCCGGCGGGCGCGACGAACCGCGCGCTCATCTCGGAGGCGCATCTCCTCCCCGCCGTCGGGCTCATCTTCAGCCTGCGCTCGAACATGAACGTCCGCCTCGGCTACGGGAAGACTATCGCCCGGCCGTCCTTCCGGGAGTTGGCCGGCATCCGCAGCTACGATCCGGTGCTGGATGAGATCCTCGAGGGCAATCCGGCGCTGACCATGAGTGAAGCGGACAATTTCGACCTGCGGTGGGAATGGTATCCGCGGCCGGGGGAACTCTTTTCGGTGTCGTTCTTCTACAAGGACATTCTCGCGCCCATCGAGAAGAAGGAGCTCCAGGCGGGCGGTGCGATCACCTATTTCAACAACGATTACGGCAAGGTGTACGGCCTGGAACTGGAGGCGCGCAAATCCCTGGATTTCCTGGATGCCAACCTCCGGAACTTCAGCCTGGGCGGGAACATCTCGTTGATCCGGTCCGAGGCGCCGGTGGTGGATCGGGATTACATCATTTCGCTCGGCGGGCCGGATGACGAGGTTCGACCTCTGTCGGATCAGTCGCCCTACATCATCAACTTCGATCTGAGCTACGACAACGCCGGCAGCGGCACCAGCATTTCGCTTTCCTACAACGTCTTTGGTCCCCGGCTCGACTTTCAGGGGTTGAACTTCCCCGACATCTACGAGCAGCCCTCGGCGCAGCTTGATCTGGTGGTGAGCCAGCGCCTGAGTCGTCACCTGCGCCTGAAGTTCGGCGCCCGCAACCTCCTGAATCCCTCCATCGAGAAGACCTTTGGCGCAAGCGGCGAGGCCATTTACTCCTCCTACAAGCGGGGCCGCAGCTTCGGCTTGTCGCTGACTTACGACTTCTGATCTGGCACGAACGTGGGGTGGCATTGGTGATTCTCGGCTCGCTCGGCTTTTGACTGCTCCGGCAGCGAAAAACGCCGGGCATCTCGGTGTCTGGATCGCGGAACAAGGAGCCGACGTATCCGTCTCTGTTGATGGCTCGCGACGACAGCCCGAGGCCGGGGCCACGCCCATGCCCGCCACCCGCATCCAAGCCGGGTCAAGTTCACGGAATCGTCACGGCCACGCGACGGGATCGCCATGCGAGGATGGTTCCCTTCAGTTCGACATCAATACTCCTATGAAATCAATCATTCGCATCACTCTGAGGGCGCTCACTCTGGCGGTCGCCTTGACGTCGGCTCCGGTGGTTCTCGCGGAGGATATCACCGTCTCCGACGACATCGCGGCGGACACACATTGGCGCAACACCAACACGTATTTCCTCGACGGATTCGTGTACGTGTTGAGCGGGGCGACGCTGCACATCGAGGCCGGCACGGTGATCAAGGGCCTCGGGGCGCCGACCACGGGCGAATCGGCCAGCG
>DATLZF010000374.1:0-4536 GCA_035574135.1 Candidatus Methylomirabilota bacterium | reverse complement strand
GATGCGGTTGGTGACGCGGCCGACGGCTGCCGGCGCCGCAGGCTGAAACCGATCCTCCTGCTGCACCGTCACCTCCGCACCGGCGGCCGCCGCGGCCAGCGGCAACGGGGAAGTGGGCCCCGCCCCTGCCGATCCCGTCCGGGCAATCGCCGGCAAAATCTGGCCATCCAGTACCACCGTCTGGTTGAGACTGCGGTTGGTCCCCTGCACGCGAAAGAAGACCGGCACCACGGCCCCCCGGTCGGCGCCGGCCTGCGCCCGGACTTCCTGACGCAACGCCTCCCGAGCGAGGCCCTGCGGCTTCGCTTCGGCCGCGCTCAGACCCGATGCGGCAACGCCGTTCCGGGATAGCACCGCGCCCGAATACACCGAACCGTCGCCGTCGCGAATCTCCACGTGCGTATCGGTCTGAATAAACTCGAAGGAGTTCAGGACTTGTTGCCCTTGGGCGACGTCCGCCCGGGCCGGACGACGGGCCGGTTCTTGCGCGCGGTCGGCCGGGGCGATGCGCCGAAACCGACCACGCTGTTCCGCCAGAAGCCGGGCCTGATTGGTATCCCATGACGCAGCCTGCGCGGCCAGGCTGGTTGGCGGTGAGGCGGCGAGATTCAAGCGGGTTTGCTCGGCGGCCACGACCGGCGGGGCCACCACGCTTTCTCCTTCGGTCCTTCGGCCCAACGCGTCCTCCTCGGCGGCCTTCAGGACCACCAGGGGCGCGTTCGCGTCCTGTTTCTCCATCTCGCCTGGGCGATCCGGCCTCCGGGCGACCGCGGCATCATCCAGCCGTTGCAGCTTCCGCGCCGAGTTTCCCGTCGCCTCGGCAACCGCAGTGGCGCCCCGGATGGCCGTGTCCTCGGCTGGTGTCGCGTCGTGGGTGGGCGTCGGCTGGCTTGCAGGGGCAGGCGCGGCGGGCATCGACGCCGTCTCCACCACCGCCAGGGTCTCCGCCTTTTCATCGGCGACTGCATCCGCGGGAGGTGGCTGCGGGGCCTGAGCCATCTGGCGAGGTTCGGTTTGGACAATCAACATCCATACGGCCAGCCCGGTAATGACCAGTGCCCCGGCGGGGAACGCCAAGCGTGGCCACCAGAGGCTGACGAAGGATCGCCAGGAAAGCCGTGGACGCACCGGGGCGGTGGCCCGCACGTGCGCGACTTCCCGCTGCAGCAACCGCCGGGTCGCAGCGTGAAGCGGTCGAAGGGCTTCGGCAGCCTGACGACGTTGCCGGGCATACTGCCGCAGCAGTTCGTCGGTCCGATTCTCCGGTTCATTCGGCATAGCGCGATGGGTTAGACGGAGGTTGGCGTCGATTTCTCCCGGGCCAGGCCGCGGCGGAGCACGCCCTCGAGCTTGTCGAGACATTTGCTGAGCCGGGAGCTGACGGTTTTGGGATTTAGTTCCAGGGCGGCGGCGATCTCCTCGTAGCTCAAATCGGCAAAGTAACGCAGTTCAATGATCTCCTGGCAGGCGCCGCCGAGTTCCTCCAGCGCCCGGCCGACGAGGGACAGTTTCTCGGCTCCCAACAGCACGGCATCGGGCTGCGGAGCCGGGCTTGGAGGATCGAGAGTGAGGCCGGTGTCGGGATCTTCCGCTTGAAGCGAGACGGTGACCCGCCCGCCGCCGCGCTTGGCGGCCTGCTGGCGCTGACGGTAGTCGCGGGCCTTGTTGGCGGCAATGCGGAACAGCCAGGTCTGGAACTGGCAGTTGCGCTGGAAGGTGTGCAGGCTGCGCACCACGGTGAGAAATGCCTCCTGACAGATCTCCTCCACATCCTCGGGCGTAAAGTCGTAGCCCAACTGGAAGATGAACCGGCCCGCCGGCGCGTAGTGTCGATCAAACAGTTCGTCCCACGCCGCCGCGTCTCCCTCCAGGCAGCGGTCCAGCAGTGCCGTTTCGGAGTCCGGCCGGTTCATTCGCAGCCAAAGTAGGTGGACCGCGGGCCATTGGCCAGCCTCGGATGGAAATGGTGGCGACCGGTTGGCGTGTTGATTGAACTCGCCTCGATCGTCGCCCGCCCTATCCTGCCCGCGTGAATGTGAGGGTGAAGATTTGCGGCATCACCACGCCGGAGGATGCCGTGGCCGCCGCCGAAGCCGGCGCGGACGCCATCGGGCTCATGTTCTACGCCGGCAGCCCGCGCCGCGTGGATCGGGTCACGGCGGCAGCCATCAGCGCGGCGTTGCCGCCGTTCGTCGCGCGCGTGGGGGTGTTCGTGAATCCGACGGAAGGCGAAGTGCGCGAGGCCATCCGGCAATGCGATCTGGACGTGCTGCAATTCCACGGCGAGGAAACACCGGAATTCTGCCGCCGGTTCGGCCGGCGGGTGATCAAGGCCTTTCGCATTCAGAACGCGGCCTCGCTGAACGGGCTGCCCGCTTACGCGCAAGAAACCTGGCTGTTGGACAGTTTCGTGCCCGGCCAGCGCGGCGGCACGGGGGCGACCTTCAACTGGGATCTGGCCGCGCGAGCAGTCAAAGCGGGAGGGCGGGTGATCCTGGCCGGTGGGCTCACGGCGGACAACGTGGCTGATGCCATCCGTGCCGTGCAGCCGTATGGCGTCGATGTGTCGAGCGGCGTGGAATCGGCCCCGGGCCGCAAGGATCGCGGTCGAATGGTCGCTTTCGTGCGCGCTGTGCGCGAGGGTTAGGCCCGGAGCCCCCATCTTGCGGCAGCCACCCAGTCGCATGACAGCACCTCGGCAGGCCGGTGTGCAGCCTATTTCCTGAAGTAGAGTTCGTCGGAATTCCAAAGCGTGCGCAGCGTGGACAATTGGGACGGGCGCAGATTGCCGAGATCCGCCCGCGCGGCCACCACGGCGTTGGGCAGCACGACCGGAATCATGGGCAGTTGCTCGGCGAGGATGTGCTGCACCTCGTCGAAGTATTTCTTGCGCTCGGCGAAATCGAGCGTCTTGAGCTGGGCGTTCACGAGGAAGTCAATGCGCGCCTCCCACTCGGTCGAGGGCGTCTTCTGCCGCGGAAACCAGGCATGGGTGAAGCCGTCGGACTTGAGCGAATTGATCAGGCCGGTGGGGTCGGTGCCGTCCGCCCCAAAGGTGAGAAGGATGCAATCGTACTCGTAGGTGCCGTTGATCTTGTCCACCAGCGTGTTGAAGTCCAGGGGTTGGAAGTTGAGGCGGATGCCGAGCTGCTTGAAATCGGCCTGGAGCAGCACGGCGATCTTCTCGCGCACGGTGTTCCCGGCGTTGGTGTTGAGGGTGAACTCGATCACATTTCCCTCGGCGTCCTCCAGCAGGCCGTCGCCGTTGCGATCCTCGATGCCGATCTCCTTGAGCAACGCCCGGGCGCGGGGCAGGTCGAAGAAAAACTTCGGGATGTCCGGGTTGTACCACTTCTTGTTGGCGGGTGAGATGTAACCGGCCGCCTGAATGGCGCGGCCAGCATAGACAGACTTGATGATGCTGGGCCGGTCCATGGCGTGGGAGATGGCCTGGCGGAACCTGGTGTTGCGAAACCATTTCAACTTGTGCGGCGCCACGAACGGCTTGCCCGTGTTGGTGTTGACGCCCGTGTTCTGGTTGAACCAGACAAATCCGCGCTCCATCTGCAGGCCGAGGTCGATGACCCGAAACTTCCCCTTGCGCGCCTCGGCCTCGAATCGGTCGATCTCGTCGGGGCGGATCACGTCCTGGACGTCGCTTTCGCCCTGGAGGAAGCGCAGGGACATGGCGTTGAAGTCCGGCACGGTCGTCCAGATGATGTGGTCGAGATAGGGCAGCCGCTGGCCCCGGGCGTCCACGGCGTAGTAATGAGGATTGCGCTCCACCAGGACGTGCTGGCCGGGTTTGTACTCCTTCAAACGGAACGGCCCGCTGCACACGAATTCGGTGGGCGGCGTGTTGATGCCAAAGGCGCTTTCGAACTGTTTGGCCGGCACCTTGCCCAGCACATGGCGGGGCAGGATCGAAACGCCGGCACCGAAGTATTCGAGGAAGGGCGCGTAGATATCGGGCGTGACCACGCGGACGGTGAGATCATCGACCTTCGAGACCTGAAACGGCTTGCCGTCGATCGTGAACAGGTCCCGGGTGACGTTGTTGATCGCGGGGTTGTAGATCACGTCGTTCCAGGTGAACACGACGTCGTCCGCCGTCAGCGGCTGGCCATCGCTCCAGCGCAGTCCGGCGCGCAGCTTAAACGTCCACGTCTTCTGATCCGCCTCCACCTTCCACGACTCGGCCAGCCCCGGCAGGACCTCCTGGGAGGGCACGTCGATGCGGGTGAGCCCGGCAAACAAGTGGGCCAGGATGTCGGTCGAGCTAGACTCGTTGGCGGTGATGGGATTGAAGGTCTTCGGCTCGCCGAACACGGCCACGACAAGGCGACCACCGCGCTGGCCCGGTTCGCACTTCGAGACAAAGGGGGGCGTGGGCAGTGGCGTTTCCGCAGCGGGGGCGGACGATGGAACCTCGCTTTTCCGGCCACAGCCGGCAAGGAGGAGGATCAGTATCGCGTTCGCCATCCACGGTGCGCTTCGAATCCATTTCATGGCGTCATTAGAAGCCGACTCGCGCGG
>DATLZF010000373.1:0-4263 GCA_035574135.1 Candidatus Methylomirabilota bacterium | reverse complement strand
GAGCGAGGACGATCTGGACGGGTTTGACGACGACCGGGTGTTGCTGCCCAACGACGGGCGTGACCACTACGTGACGTTTGTGGCGTATGTGGAGAACGACTGTGAGATTGACCTGGTGAACGTGACGATCACCGATCCGGTACTCGCGCAACTGGGCTGCACGAACTTCCCGGCGCCGTTCAGTTTGAAGGCGGGGGAGAGTGCGAGCTTTGAGTTGTGTGTCCGCGAGGTGAACTGCCAGAGTCTGCCGTTGACGAACCGGTTGATGGTGACGGCGGAGGTGGACACCAGCGGAGGGATCTGCGGGACGCACCAGGACGGTGGGGTGATCACGGTCAAGTGCCAGAGCACGGCGGTGGTGCAGTGTCAAAAGGCAAGGGCGTTGTGTGTTACGAAGGAAGTGGCGTGCTACACCGGAGGCCAGTGTGGAACTTATGGCGACGTGGCAATGGCGATCAAGACCGATGCCGCCAACCCGCAGTTCTGCTACCGCATCACTGTGGCCAACTGCGGTGTGGAAACGATGAATCGTATTCGAGTGACAGACAGCCACCTTGGCAACATCACCGGTCAGATTATGCGAGGGAGGACCACCCTTCTCCCGGGTGAATCAGTCACCGGCACGATCGTCGCCACGGTTCCCATCAGCACGACCAACACCGTGACCGTGAAGGGCGTCAGCCAAACTGGCATTACGATTACGAAGACCGACACTGCGGTGGCTCTGGTCAAGGAATCGAGCCTGACCTGTGCCGAATTCGTGATCTCGAGGGATGATCTCGACGGTTTCGATGACGACCATGTGTTGCTCGCGAACGACGGAACCACGGGACGGACGGTGAAGTACATCGCTTACGTCGAGAACGACTGCGAGATCGACCTGGTGAACGTGACGATCACCGATCCGGTACTCGCGCAACTGGGCTGCACGAACTTCCCGGCGCCGTTCAGTTTGAAGGCCGGGGAGAGCGCGAGCTTCGAGCTGTGCGTCTATCCGGTGGGCTGTGAGAGCCTCCCGCTGACGACGCGACTGATTGCGACGGCGGACGTGGATACGAAGAATGGGGCGCTGTGCGTTGCCGGGTCTCCACGAGTGACCTGTGAGGCGTTGGCCACGGTGGAGTGCACGCGGGCGCTGATCCCGGGTTCGGCAGGAGTGGGGGTCCGGGTCCAGAGCACCGGGGTGTTGAAGCCGAAGTTCACTCACGCGCCCGTGCGGGCTGCGTTGCACAGTGGCGTGGTCGAAGGTCCGATGGGAATTCCGGGTCAGTGGGATGCGTTCAGCTCCTGCATCACCGGTCAGTGGCAGCATACGCGGCTCGCGAAGGGCGGCGTGAGGGGTCAGTTCGAGGCGACCCTCTTCGACAGTCTGATGGTTGCCTGTCTGCCGTGCAAGGGCGACACGAACACGCCGGTGATTGCGGGTACACTCTGCTTGGGGCCAGACGATTGCGGCCGCGATCCGCGGAAGGCAGCCGGCAGCAAAGCGTGCTTCTCCGGCGTAGGCACCTACCAACTCACCCAGGCCAGGGGCCGAGACGTGGAGCCGGGTGAGGTGAGGACCGTTCTCTTCCGCGTGGACTTGGAAGATCGAACTGAGCCGAAGGCGGGCAAGAAAAACGCTGTTGGCGAACGGTACCGGATCCGGATCTGGATTCTGACGGCTGAGGAACTGGCCCGGTTTAATAATCCCGCCGATGGACTGGCCGACATCCGTGCGAAGATCGCCTGCACGCCCGAATCCGCTGCGATCGAAGATGGAGCGGCGGGTGGACTGGGTAGCGCCGTGATGGGTGTTCGTGCCCCGGACATTGACGACGGCGGCCCGCTGTCTGGCAACAACCAGGTAAAAGAGGCGAACCTTACGGGTTGCCAGTAAAGGTCGCGTTTGCGGGAAACTTACGAGGCGCCCGCGGCGGCTTCCCGGCCGCTGCGGGCGCTCTTTTTCGTATAAACAGGCCGTGCGCCGGGATTCCCCGGTCAAGTTGGCCTCTGGCCGGAAGTGGAGTGAAGGAAACTGAGCTACTGCACCCGTCCAAACCTCTTCTCGAGTTCGCGCAGGTTCATCTCGATGAGTGTGGGCCGCACGTGAGGGCAGGTATAGGGCATGGCGCAACGGCGCAGGTCGTTCACAAGATTTTCCAGCTCTGCTCCCTGGAGCGGGTCATTGGCCTTGACCGCGTGGCGGCAGACCGTCTTGGCAATGGTGTGTTCCCCCAAACGCTGGGAGTTTATGTGCTGACCGGCGGACTTGAGTTCATCGATCACGTCCAGAACAAACCGCCGCGGGTCGGTCACTCGCACAAGGGGAGGCAGAGCATCCAGAAGAAACGTTCGTTCGCCGAACTCGCTCAAACCGAGTCCAAGCCGGGCGAAGGTGGCAAGATGCTCGCGGAGAAACTGGGCGTCGCGGGCCGACAGTTCCACGGTTTCGGGCAGGAGCAGACGTTGAGATGGCACGGCGCCCTGCTCAAGCCGGCCAAGCATTTGCTCGAAGAGCACGCGCTCGTGGGCTGCGTGCTGATCGAGTAGCACCAGGCCACGATCGGACTCGAGGACGACGTAAAGCCGCGCGATAACGCCGACGAGGCGCAGCGGCACCTCCAGAAGTGGAGGAGCTGGCGGGGAGGCGGCTCCTCCAAAGCGCACATCCACATCCATCCGGGCTGGCTTTGATTCGGGCGCGGAATGGGCCGCCTGGATGCCCGGGGGTGGGAATGAACGTTCGTCCGGAGCCCGGATGGGTGGTTTCGCCGGGGCTTGTCCCAACGCGCTGGGCGGAATTGGTGGCGGAGATCCGGGCAGCGGCGCCGATTCAGGAGAGGCCGGCTGGGCGATCGGCAGCTCCGGGGTGGTGGTGGGAGCTGTCGGGTCGAGGGGCGGCGTGGCCACGGTCGGAATCGCCGCCTGAGTCGGAACGGGGCCGGAGTGGAACCGCAACAACGTCGTGCGGACCGCCGCAGCAACGAAATGGCGAACCGCGCGCTCATCGTGAAACTTCACCTCCCGCTTGGCGGGATGGATATTCACATCCACCCGGCCGGGAGCGATCTCGAGGAACAGACAACAGACGGGATAGCGCCCTTTCATCAGCGCGGTGTGATAGCCTTCGATCAGGGCGAAATTTAGCGCACGATTCTCGACCGGCCTCCGGTTGACGAAAAGATGTTGGTCGTCGCGATTTGAGCGGGACACCCCCGGGCGGCCGATAAAGCCCCATAGGCAAACCGCGTCCGAGGGAGAAACATCCGCGGCGCCGGCGGCAGCGTCCCCATGCTCCGATGGGACGGGGTCAAGATGGGCCGCATGGTTGACGGCCAGGAGCGATTCACTTTCGCCCATGAGGGCGCTCATTCTGGTGCGCAAGGCTTGGAGCTGCCCAGGGATCCCTTCGCCGGTCTGGATGGGGGGGAGTTGCCAGACCGTGCGTGAGTCCTTGATGAAGGTGAACGCCACCGTGGCATGGGCGAGCGCGGCCAGCGTGAGGTAGTGCTGGATGTGTGCGCACTCGGTTTCTTCGCTCCGAAGGAACTTGCGGCGCGCCGGCACGTTGTAAAAAAGCTGGCGTACCTCGATCGAGGTCCCCGGAGGGGAGCCTGCGGCGGTCACCTCGAGGATACGACCGCCATGAATAATGACGCGCGTGGCTTCGGGGCTGGCAGCATCCTTTTCCCGTGTCGTGAGTGTCATCCGGCTCACGCTGGCGATGCTGGGCAGGGCTTCACCTCGAAAACCGAGTGTTCGGATGGCGGCAAGGTCTTCGGCGTCTCGGACTTTGCTGGTGGCATGGCGTTCGAGGCAAAGGAGCGCATCGTCGCGGCTCATCCCCACTCCATCGTCGGTGACGCGGATGAGGCTGCGCCCTCCGGCTTGGATTTCCACCGTGATGCGCCGGGCACCGGCGTCCAGAGCGTTTTCGACCAGTTCCTTGACCACGCTGGCGGGGCGCTCGACCACTTCGCCGGCGGCGATTTGGTTGGCGACCTGCTCAGGGAGGAGTCGGATTCGGTTCACCCTTTCAATCCCAGGACATGCTGCATGTCGTAGAGCCCCGGGGGTTGTTTGACCACCCAGGCGGCGGCGCGCAGGGCGCCGTGGGCGAAGGTGTCACGGCTGGACGCTTTGTGTGTCAGTTCGAGGCGTTCGCCAAGGGCGGCGAAAATGACCGTGTGGTCGCCCACGACATCGCCCCCCCGAATCGCGTGCATGCCGATCTCGGCGGCCGAACGTTCGCCGACAATGCCCTGTCGGCCATGCCGGACG
>DATLZF010000372.1:0-4100 GCA_035574135.1 Candidatus Methylomirabilota bacterium | reverse complement strand
CGAGGATGAACGGGAATTCCTCCGCCAGCCACGCCACGGTCACGTTGCCGAACCGCGGCTCCGAGTGGAAGGCGAGGAACGTGTCGTAGTTGTGGTTGTTGGCGTCCGTGAGGAAAACCTTGGCGAACGAGTTCGAGCTGCCTGCCGGGTGGGCGGTGAGCGTGAAATCGCCGATGCCGATTGAGCCGCCGGCACCGGGCCGCTCCATGACGGTGAAGCGGTCGATGGAAAATGGCTGACCGTCGGCTCGCTCGATTTTCACGGCGCCCGCGTTGACCCACAGCCCGCCCGCATGGCGCCAGGCGTCCACGAACGTGTTGATGGAGAGCCCGGAGGCGGTGCTGAATTTGTAGTCGCCGATGACCACCGTGTAGAGGCCCGCGTGGTTGCTCACCACCGTCCCGACCGGAAACGTGATGTCTGCCGCGCGCGCCGTGACGAGCGTCAGCGCCAGAGCGCCGGCGCCAAGGGAGGCACGAACAGTTTTCATGTCTTTGCGGATGGGTTAAGGGTTTGCGGCTTCAATGAGGGGCTCTTTCAACACTCCGTAGCAGCCGACGTGAGTCGGCTGAAACCTTCGCGCAGTCGGAGCGAACCGACGTTCACGGCTCCAGTCTTGGAAGTAGCGAGAAACGCTCATTGCACTCTCAGCCGGTAAAAGCCGCTGGGGAGATTCCGGCCTTCCATGTCCGGGAATTGCGCCGTGCTCTCCGGGCCGATCGTTAGCTCCGCCGCCGTCTCCCAGAAGCCGAGGTCGGTGCTGACTTCCACCTGCACCGCCTGGCCCGGCACCCCGCCGACGTTCAACAGGGGTGTGCCGTCCGGCTGGAGCGTCAGGTTCTCGATCCACGCCGGCTCGGCCGGGGGCAGGTCCGCCGGCAGGGCGCCGTTGTAGGGAATCAACGGCGTCGGCACGCCCACATGCCCGGCGGCGTCCACCGGCGCGATGGTCACGCCCTTGTGCCACACCGCGCCGGTGGGCACGAGAGCGAACGTGGCGCTGTCCCCGGCCACGAGGATCGTGCTCGAGTAGGAGCGGCTGCCCCATTGCCAGTGGCGGGTGACGCGATTGCTGACGACCGGGAAAACGTTGTCCACCGGCGGACTCCAACTCACGGAGGCCGTGTCGGCCACGCGCAGGGCGGTGGCATTGAGGACCGGGCCGGAGAAGTACACCTGAATCGGGATGACGGTGTCTTTCGGGCCGACCTGGTTGCTGGCGCGCACGGTCACGGACGTCGTGCCCACGTCGCTCGCCGACGGCGTCCAGTGTCCCGTGCCGGTCACCGGGTCCAGCGTGAAGCCCGCCGGAGCGCTCACCAAAGTGTAGGTGGCCGCGCCGAAGGCGGCCTGGTGGTTTGTCAATTGCAGGATGGCCTCCTGCTCGGCCACCACGTAGGCGGAGCCGTTGGCGTTGCGCACCGTCCAGCCAATGACCGGCAGCGCGGGCCGCGGCGTGAAGGAGACGGGATTCGTGTTGGCCAGGCCGCGATTGCCCGCGGCGTCCAGCGCATACACGGACAGGCTGTAGGCTCGGCCGGAGGTCAGGCCCGTGAGCTCGACGCTCGGGTTGTCGGCGCTGGTGTTGTAGGTCAACCGTTGCGTTCGCCACGCCCGGCCGTTGCGGTAGCGAGCGGTAACAACGATTTCATATCCCGCCGTGCGGTCCGCTCCCGTGCCTAGCGGCGGCAGCCAACTCGCCACGGGATAAAGCTCCGTCAGGTTGGTCACGACGATGTCGGACACGGGACCGGTGAAATGGGCGTAGAAGCCGTAGGTGATTTCCGCCGGGCCGGCGTCATTGGTGGCGCGGATGGTCACCACCGTCTGCCCCGCCTGGTCCGGCGTGGGCAGCCAGTGGATCAACCCGGTGCCAGGCTCGATGTTCATGCCGGAGGGCGCCGCCACCAGCGCAAAGGTGGACGGCGTGTGACTGGCGTCATGCACCTGGGCCGCGTAGGCCACGCCGGCCACGGCCGGACCGGAGAGTTGCTGCACCGAGAGGCGCGGGATGTCGGCGAGCACGTTGATCGTGACCGTCAGGTCCGCCGACCCCTCCGAGTTGGTGGCGCGGAACACCACCGTGTTCGTGCCCACGTCGGCGGGCGTCGGCGTCCAACTGGCCAGGCCGGAGAACGGGTCCAGCGTCATCGCCGGCGGTCCCGAGACGATGGAGAATGTCGCCGCCGGATTGGCCGAGCAGGACAAGTGGATCTCGAGCAGGCTGTTGGCCGGGCTGCTGACGGGCGTGACCTGGACGCCGTTGTGGGTGTAATAAAACGACACGGGCCGCGACAGCGTGCGGAACGACACCAAGGGCGAGTTGCCCGATTCCAGGCCGGCGGCATCGACCGCGCGAACCGTGTAGGTGTAGGACGTGAGTGGCGGCAGGCCGCTGATGGTCACGTTCGTCCCGCCAATGCCGCTCTGAACGAGCGCGTAGCATCGCTGGATGCCGCGGAAACCGCACCGATACTGGCGATAGACGCGATAGGACGCGACGCCGTTGGCGTCCGTGGCGGCGGTCCAGGTCAGATCCACTGAGTTGGTCGTGACCGCGACCACTTGGACGCTCGCGGGCGGCGTTGGCGCGATGGTGTCGGCGACCACGGTGATGTTGAACGACTGGGTGGCCTGACCCGCGCGATTGGAAGCCCGCACGGTCACCGCTTGGACTCCGAGCTGGCCCGCGACCGGCTGCCACGAAATCAGACCTGAGCCGGCGTCGATGCTCATCCCAGCCGGCGCCACCTCCAGCGCAAAGGTCGGCGGCGGATTGCCGGAAGCGTTCACGTCGTAGCTGTAAGGCCGATCGAGCGAAGCCGTCGTGACCGGCGCGGAGGTGATCACCGGCGCCGTCTCCGGCTCGTTCAATCGCTGAGTGGTGAAGACCGTGGCCGTCGGTTGACCCGCCGCGTCATAGCCGCCAGCCACTAGAATTTCTCCCGAGGTGCGCAGCGCGGCGGCGTGGGACGAGCGCGCCGCCGGCAGGTCTGTATCAAACGCCCACGCGGCCGTTCCCAAATTGTAAACCTGCACGGACGACACGCGCCCGGTGGCGGCCACGCCGCCCAGCACGTAAATCCGTTCGCCCATCAACACCGCCGCGGCCTCGCGCACGCCCAGTGGCAGCGGCGCCAGTTCCTCCCAAGCGTTCGCCGCGATGTTGTAGCGGTACGTATTGGCGCGAATGGATCCGGCCTCGCTGCCGCCCATCACGTAAATGAACCCGTTCGTGGTTGCCACCGCGCACGCGCCCCAACGGGCGGCGGGCAGCGGCGCGACGAACGTCCATTGATCGGCGCCCGAGTCATACCGCTCCACACTGGCCAGCGTCTGGCCGGATGCGTTCTGGCCGCCGATGGCGTAGGCGCGGCCGGCCGTGTCGGCGGCAAAGGCGAAACGAGCGCGGGGCGTCTGCAGTTTCTCCGCGTCCTGGCTGTCGCCGAAGTAGTAGTCGTAGCGCAGCGCTTCGTCGGTCGCTTCGCCACCTTGAACGCCGCCGAAGACGAGAATCCCCCACGCGCCCAGCCGCACCGCGCCGGGCGCGATGCGGCTGCCCTCCATTTCCGGCGCCGTCGTCCAAGCCGTCGCGTTGGCTGCCAGCCGGGGCACGATTTGCGAGCCGGCCGGACTGGCGCCGCCCAGGAGCAGGACGGCGTTGTCCGGCGCCAGCACGGCCGCGCAATCGGTCCGTGGCGAGGGCAGTTGCGGCCCGGCGGACCAGACCAACGGCCCTGGCGCCTGTGCCAAGCTCCGGTGTCCCGGAAGCACAAACGACAGAAGGGTGGCGAGGAAGACAAAGAACTTCATCTGGCCGAATCGCCGGGAGTAGCAGCCGACGTGAGTCGGCTGCACTCCAAGCCCGGACCGAGCCTTGATCTCGACGGAACGCATGAGCCGGTGCGTGCCGTTCGCTGGGGGCCGGAAGCTTTCTGAATGAGCCGCTTGAAGGACACGCTGTTCCGGCAGGATGAACAAGTCATTCGTTTTCATAGCTGCGAGAATCTGGTTGTGCTTCGGAGTAGCTCGGTTCATGCGGGCGCCTGTCACGGCCGGATGAGACGGAAGAACTTCGTGCCGGCGGGCATGGGGACGGT
>DATLZF010000371.1:0-2588 GCA_035574135.1 Candidatus Methylomirabilota bacterium | reverse complement strand
CGCGCCAACCGTCCCTACGATGAGTTCGTGCGCGACATCCTGACCGCCGAGGGCAGCAACCACCGCGACGGGCCGGCGGTGATTTATCGCGACCGTCGCGAGCCGGCCGACCTCACCACGATGTTCAGCCAGATCTTCCTCGGCGTGCGGCTGGAATGCGCCCGCTGCCATCATCACCCGAACGAGAAGTGGGGCCAGGACGACTTTTACCGGTTCGCCGCCTTCTTCGGCCCCGTGAAGCAGAAGGGCGCGGGTCTCTCGCCCCCCATCTCGGCCGGCACGGAAACCTTCTATTTCGCCGGCGGCGGCCAGGTGACACACCCGGTCACGGGCGAAGTCATGGCGCCGCGTCCGCCCGACGCGGCGACGTTTCAGGTTCCGGCGGGCGCGGACCCGCGACGGGCGCTGGCCGATTGGTTGACCGCGCCGGACAATCCTTTCTTTGCCCGGGCCATCGTCAATCGTGTTTGGGCCAACTTTTTCGGCCGGGGCCTGGTCGAGCCGGTGGATGATTTCCGCGTGTCGAACCCGTGCGTGAACCCGCCGTTGCTCGACGCCCTGGCGGCGGATTTCGCCCGGCACGGCTACGACTTGAAACATCTCATGCGCACGATCATGAGGTCGCGGCTGTATCAGTTGAGTGGCGAGCCGAACGAAACGAACCTGGCCGACACGCGCTACTTTTCCCGCGCCCTGCGCCGCCGGCTGCCCGCCGAAGTGCTGCTGGACGCCGTGAACGACATCACGGGCGTGCCGGACAAATCCTCCGCCCTGCCACCCGGCTTCCGCGCCACGCAACTATGGAGCTACAAGATCGACTCGCAGTTCCTCGACGCCTTCGGCCGGCCCAATTCGAGCAGCGACTGTCCGTGTGAACGCGACACGCGCCCCAGCGTCGTGCAAGCGCTGCACCTGATGCACTCCCGGAGCCTGCAGAGCAAGCTTGGCCACGAGCAGGGCCGCGTCCGCGCCCTCGCCGACAGCCGGCGATCGCCCGCGGAAATCGTCGAGGAACTCTATCTGCTGGCCTTGAGCCGGCCCCCGACCGCGCGCGAACTGGAAATCGCCACCGCCGCCTTCACCGCGCCCGGGGCCACCCGCCAGACCGCCACCGAGGACGTGCTCTGGGCGCTGCTCAACTCGGCCGAGTTTGTGTTCAACCACTGACCGGTTCCGCGCCGGCCGCCGTTCACCGCCGATCAGGGATTCGCGGCGCGGAGGACTTCCCGCAGCCGGCTGAGGCTGGCGAGTTCGGCCTGCTTGGCCAGGATGCGGGCAACGTCCGCACGACGCTGATCGCGCCCGCCCCCGTGCATCTCCTCGACCCGTTCATTGAAGAAGGACTTCGGCCGGTTCGCCTCCTCGATCTGCTGTTGCAGGGTCCGCTCCCAGCCGGGAATGCGCGCCAGCAACTCCGCCAAGTCGGCCGGCTCGTAGGTCTCCATGACGTTGAGCAGGCTTGTCGCGTCGTCGAGCCAGGTGGCGTCCGGGCCGGGCGCGAAGGCAAGGAACGCCTCCAGGATGCGCCGACGCGGCGCGCTCTCCCAGATGGCGCGGCGGGCGATGGCCAGGAGCAACGCTGGATCGGTGGGCGGTGGAAGCCGCCGGATTCGCTGCACCAGCGCGGCGGGCACGTGACCGTCAAGCCGCAACCGGTGCACAAAGCGTTCAAGCGTCACCGCGCGGGCCGGCACGGCATGCGTCCGGCCGTCGGGGGTGATCAACTGAATCCGGGTGGGGCGGGCGAGCAGTTCCTGAATCAAGGCGGGCCATTGGTCCCGCGGCACCGGTTCGCCGCCCAGCAAGACGGCAAACGGCGCCTGCTCCCGCAGCGTGGGGGTGAACAGGGGCGAAAGCGCCAGATCAACTTCGTAGTCCTCCAGTACCGGCAGCTTCTCCTCCAGAAACGGTCCGAGAGCCGGGGTCTCCGTGCCGTGCGTGCCGGCCAAATGATCGATCACCTGGGGCGAGAGCTCGCGGGGACGTTCCAAGGCTTGGGCGAGTGTCTCGAGAAGGGGTGACATGCGCACAGTATTTCCCGTCGGCCGGAGGGGGCCAAGAGAGAATTGGGCCCGGAACGGCCCGGGCCGCGCCGTCGCCGTGAACGCCGCGCCCGCTGGCGCTCACGTTCCACCGTGGCGACGCCGTTTCCTGAACCGCTCTAACGGCGCGATTCGCGAATTCCCCTCAGGGATTCGCCGCGGGAGGAAACCGGCGCGGATCGGCTGGCGGTCGGGGAGGCACCCCCGCTCGGCGGCGCGGGCGGTGCCGCTTGAGCGCGGACCGACGGCGCCGAGGAGGCCATCGAACGTCCCGCTGGAGATGCCGGTGGGAATGAGGGCGTCGCGATCGACGGAGACGGGCGGAATGTGCCGCCGGCGATCTCGGCCCTGGCCGCCGATGGTGGTGCATAATCGGGGCGGGCTGGCAGCGCACTGCGCGCGGTCGCCGTTTCGGCGCTTCGCGTGACCGCGGTCGCTCGGACTTCCCGGAAGGCCGATTCGGACGGCCGCGGCTGCGTCATCCAAGGCGGAACGCCGGCGGCGCCATCCCTCGGGCGGGCAACAGCCGGGCGGCTGGCGGGGTCA
>DATLZF010000370.1:0-12569 GCA_035574135.1 Candidatus Methylomirabilota bacterium | reverse complement strand
CGGCTCCGGCCGCGCGGCCGGAGCAAACGTATCTGACGTTCTCGGTCGGGCGGTGATCGGGCGGGGCTTGCGGGTTGACGGGGGGTTGGGCGCTTGCCCCGGTCACGGCCGGCGGGTACGGTCCGGGCCGTGTCAATTGATTCCAAGGCCGCTGATGCCAGGGCAGGGGATGCCCGGACCCCGCGTTGGGCAAGCCGGGTATGAGCATCCGGATGGAGATGCTGCAGGTCGCGCGCCTTGCGCCGATGGTGCTGGGTGAGTCCACCGCGTTGGTGGCGGATTTCCTGGTGTCCCAACAGAATCAGGACGGGGGATTCAAAGATCGGGAGGGGAGGAGTGACCTGTATTACACGGTGTTTGGCCTGGAGGGGCTGGCCGCGCTTCGGCTGGAGCCTCGGGGGTCGCGGGTGCGCGCGTATCTGGAATCGTTTTGCGAAGGAGATGCGCTTGACCTGGTGCATCTGAGTTGTCTGGCGCGCTGCTGGGGGTGTTTGACCACCGGCGGGCCGGCCAGCGAGCGGAGGGATTGGGCGCAAAGGGTGGCGGGGCGCATCGAGGAGTTCCGTAGCCGTGATGGGGGTTATCATGGCACCCGAAACGCTGCGACGGGGAGCGCTTATGGCGCGTTTCTGGCGGTGACCGCCTACCAGGATCTGGGGCTTTGCGTGCCGGAGGTGGAGCGTTTGGTGGCCTCGTTGGATGCGTTACGCACCGGCGATGGGGCTTGGACCAATTCGAGGGAGGCGCCGGGGGCAGTTGGTGCCACCAACGCCACCGCCGGCGTCATTGCCGCGTTGAGAGCGCTCGGGGCGTCGTTTCCTGTGGCGACGGTCAGGGATTGGTTGCTGGCGCAGTGGCATCCGCAAGGAGGCTTCCGGGCTGCGCCGGGGGCGCCATTGCCAGATTTGCTATCTACAGCGACGGCTTTGCATGCGCTGGCCCTGTGCGGCTGGGATCCGGCGCCGTGGCGGGAGGCATGCCTGGACTTCATCGACAGCCTGTGGACAAACACAGGGGGATTCCACGGTCACTGGGCGGATGATTTCGTGGATTGCGAATACACCTTCTACGGGCTGCTGGCCCTCGGGCATCTGAGCTTGTAGGTCGTGCCCCGGGGTGGGCGAAACGGATGAGGCCCAGACCGACCTGATCGGCCCACCTCTCAACGGCTGGCTCCGACGTCCGAAGACCGGCATCCTCCGGGCTTGAAGACCGACAGCGGGCGGGGCACGGTCCGTCTGCGCGAGGCTTGAAAGACGTTACACGCATTCTCAATGCCATTGACCAGGGCGACCGCCAGGCAGCGGGTGAACTGCTTCCGCTCGTTTACGACGAGCTGAGGCGCATCGCCGCCTACAAGATGGCCGGCGAATCGGCCGGGCACACTCTCCAAGCCACCGCCCTGGTGCATGAAGCGTGGCTGCGGATGGTTTCCTCGGATGAACCGAGCTGGCGCAATCGCGCGCACTTCTTCGCTGCCGCCGCCGAGGCCATGCGGCGTATTCTGGTGGATCACGCCCGTCGCCGGCAGAGCCAGAAACGCGGAGGGGGCGTGGACCATGTGGAACTCGAAGAATCCATGGTCGTCCTGGCGGTGCCGCCGGATGAACTCCTGGCCGTCCATGAGGCGCTGGATCGGCTTGCCGCGCAGGATCCGTCGGCGGCGGAGCTGGTCAAGCTGCGGTATTTCGTTGGCATGACCATGGATGAAGCCGCATCCGCTCTGGCCATGCCCAAGCGTTCCGCCGAAGCCCTTTGGACGTTTGCCCGGGCGTGGCTGCGCCGCGAAATCCACCGGAGCCGTTGACGCCTCGTCCGGAGGGCTGGCGCCGCATCGGGCGAGACCTGCAGGAGCGGGCACGCGCATTTTGCGCATGGCGAGTGCCCGGAGGGCCGTGGGCCGCTGGCGTCGGGCGGGCGTCGCGCTTGTCCGCGTGCCACAGTGCCGAGGACCGCCGCCCCCAAACCTGGGCGGCGGCACAGTCCCTCTTGAAGGCTCCGAGCCCTTCCGGCTAAGGTCGCCTCCGGTCAACGAACCGACCTGGTGCGGACGGAGACCGCAACGACTCGAAAACCAGACCAACGCACACAAAACTATGGCTCACGAACTTCCTCCCTTACCCTATCCCAAGGACGCCCTCGAACCGCACATCGATGCGGCGACCATGGAAATCCACCACGGCAAGCACCACGCCGCCTACGTCGCGAATCTCAACAAGGCCATCGCCGGCAAGCCTGACCTGGAAGCCAAGTCCGCCGAGGCCCTCATCCAAAACCTCGAGGCCGTCCCGGCCGACATCCGCGGGGCGGTGCGGAACAACGGCGGGGGCCACGTCAACCACTCCCTGTTCTGGAAGCTCCTCGGTCCGAAAGCGGGCGGCGCGCCCGGTGGCAAGCTGGCCGCAGACATCGCCAGCGCGTTTGGGAGCACGGAAGCCTTCAAGGAGAAGTTCGAAGCCGCCGGCCTTGGCCGATTCGGCAGCGGTTGGGTGTGGCTCGTCATCAATGGCGGCAAGCTGGAGATTGTCTCCACGGCCAACCAGGACAACCCGATCATGGGCAAGGCTGTGGCGGGTTGCGAAGGCAAGCCCATCTTGGGGTGCGACGTGTGGGAGCACGCCTATTACCTCAAATATCAGAACCGGCGCGCGGACTATCTCAAGGCGTTCTGGAACGTCGTGAACTGGCCGGAAGTCGAGAGGCTCTACCTTGCGGCCAAGGGCTGAATCATCCCGACCGTAGCTTGAGCGCTGGATCGGGCCGGCGCGGATACCGGGTCCGCGCCGGCTTTTGCTGTGACGTTGCCCGGCGTGCCGGCCAGGTTCGCGGTCATGGTTGCGGCGTGCCGGCCGAGGTGGCTGAACTGCCGTGTCTTGGGCCGGCGTACGACGCGAGCAGTGTGGCCAGGGCGTCCAGGTCCTCCCGGCCGCCATTGTAGTGATTCAAGAGGAAGGCGAAGGCGAGGCGTTCTCCGTTCTGGGTGGTGACATAGCCCGAGAGCGCGTTGACATTCTCCAGAGTGCCGGTTTTTGCGCGCAGGTTGCCGGCGGCGGGCGTGCCCTGCATGCGGGTGCGCAGGGTCCCATCCACCCCTGCGATCGGGAGCGCCTCCCGGAAGTAATCGGCCCAGCGGTGGGTGTGCATGTGACGGAGCAGGGCGGTGAGGGCGGCCGGCGTCACGAGATGGCGGCGCGAGAGTCCCGACCCTTCCTCAAGGTGAACACCATGCCGGATGCCGGCCTCGGCGAGGAAGCTCCTCAGTTCCGCGATCCCCGCCTTGTCGGTCGTGAGGTGGGCAGTGTTTGCTCGTCCGTTTCGAGCGCCCACTTGGAGGAGCAGCAACTGGGCGTGTAGGTTTTGCGAGGGCTTTTCCATGGCCGCCAAAAGGGTGGACACCGGGGGCGACTCGACAAAGCCCAGTTCGATGAACTGCTCCGGCTTGAACGGCTCACGCACCCGATCCCGCCAGTCTCGCGTGCCCGCGCGGCCGCCCACAGTGATCTTCCGATCGGCCAGTGCCCGCAGGAACTGCTCGACGAACCAGGCCGCCGGCCGGTGAACCGTCATCGTTTCCACTCGCTCCGGCGCATCGAGGGCGAGCTGACCTTCGACGAAGATCACGTTCGCCCCGAGTGGCCGGCGGAATTCGAGCGTCCGTGGGGCCGCGTTGGTTGCCGTGACGGTGAGGTTGCTGATGGCCACATACGTGGTGGGCGGGCGCAAGCTGATGCGGCAGGGGTCCCCAACGGCCGCCCCGGGGCGGACCACCACGTCGAGGGTGTTGTCGTGCAGGCTCAGCGCCGAAACCTCCGCGCTGTAGTGGGCTTCCAGATCGTCCCATGCCCAGCCGGCGCCCAGAGGCTCGGTGCGGAAGAAACTTTCATCCCCGATCACATCGCCCTCGATGTGCCGAACCCCTGCCAACGCGAGTTGGTCGGCCAGGGCCGCCAGCACGGAACTGGCGTTGGTGTGGAAGCGGGCGGAGAAGCTCGGATCTCCCCGGCCGTACACGATCAGGTCGCCGGCGAGCCGGCCGTCCGTGTTCGGGCGTGTTCGGGCGTAGAGCGAAGTGCGGATGCGAAAATCGGGCCCGAGCCGGTCCAGCGCCAGAGCGCCGGTGAAGAGTTTGGTGTTGGAGGCCGGCACCGCGAATTTGCCCGCCTGATGCTCGAACCACGTCGCCCCCGACTCAAGCGAAACCACCTTGATGCCCCATTGCGCGGCTGCAAAGCGCGGCTGGGCGATGTGGTTGGAGAAGCGGGTTTGCAATTCGATGAGAGTGCGGGGAGGCGGGTTCGTGCGTGCCGCTGTCGCGGCAACGGCGGCGGAGTTCTGAGCCGCGATGGGAGCGGCCGGCAGGAGCGACAGCAGGAGCAAGCCCATCAGGCGTTTGGGATCGAAGCGATGGCGCGTTGTGCGCTCGGGTGGCCGAATGCGGCCACCGTGGCTGTCGAAGCGGCGTAACGAGTGGCGCGGCGGCGGCGCCGGGCGTGATCCGAATGTCGATGAGCCGTGAGAGTGGCGCGTGACGTTCCCGGGCCAAGCCCTCCGGATTGAGCGCCCGGTGGCGCGCCGAGTGGTTGCGGGCTGCATCGCGGTGAGGCGCATGGTTTACGGTGGCGAGTTAGCCCGAGTTTGGCAGGGGTGCCAAGCATGAATGCGGAGGAGCGCGCCACAGATGGGGTGAATCACGGACCCGTGGGTTACGGCCCGACCGTGCGCATGGCGGGGGCCGGCCTTTCAGGGAGGCCGGGTTCCGCACTTCCATTTCGAGCCATCCGCCGCTTGTCCGCCACCGGGAGAGAGCGATAGGCTGCGCGGCCGCAATGACCAACCCCGTCGCTGAACTGAACGCTCTGTTGGCAGGTGATGAGCCGGTGCTGGCGCTGGCACCCATGCAGGATGTAACGGATCTGCCGTTCTGGCGTCTGATGCGCGAGTTCGGCGGGCCGGACGTGTATTTCACCGAGTACTTCCGAGTGCACGCCACCTCTCACCTGGACCGGTCCATTCTGCGTGCGCTTACCGAGAACCCGACGGGTCGGCCCGCCGTGGCGCAGATGATCGGTAATGACATTCCCGCCTTGGTGCGCACGGCGCGGGAGTTACAACAGTATCCCGTCGCCGCCATTGATCTGAACCTGGGCTGTCCGGCGCCGGTGGTGTATCGGAAGTGCGCGGGTGGCGGCCTGTTGCGGGAGCCGCAGAGGGTGGACGCCATCCTTGGTGCCCTGCGCGACGCGGTGAAGATCAAGTTTACGGTCAAGACCCGGTTGGGGTTTGCTTCGCCGGCGGAGTTCGATCAGTTGCTGCCCATCTTCGCCCGGCGTTCGCTTGACCTGCTGACCGTGCATGGCCGCACCGTGGCAGAGATGTATTCGGCCTCGGTCCATTACGATCTGATCGCCCGCGCCGTGGCGGAGATGCCCTGTCCGGTGCTCGCCAACGGCAACGTGACCTCGGTCGCCACGGCGGAGGCGGTCTTGCGGCGGACGGGCGCCCGGGGATTGATGATCGGGCGCGGAGCCATTCGCAATCCGTGGCTGTTCGAGCAGATCCGCCGGAGCCGCCGCGAAGGGAGGGTGGTTACGCCGACGGGGCGCGATGTGCTCGATTATGTGCGACGTCTTTACGTGGCGGTGCGACCGCCGGGAATCCGGGAGACCGCGCAGGTGCAGAAAATGAAGAAGTATCTGACTTTCATCGGCGCCGGGGTCGGGGAGGATGGGCGTTTCCTTCATGAGATTCGGCGGGTCGCTACGGAAGCCGAGTTCTTCCGGGTGTGTGAGGCGCACTTGGACCACGATCAAGCAATGCCGCTGGAACCGCGCGCGGCCGCGTGAAGCAGCCAGGGGGGACCCGAGGTGACGAGGCGCTTTTGCCGGAAGCGCCTCCGGCGTCTGCGGCCGCACACGCCCGCTCATGGCGTAAATCTTGTCACAGGGACAGTCGCGCCGGGTTGCCCGGCGGGAGCTGGCGTGTCGCCTGCTCAATGACTCCCAGAGATTGCTGGGATCGACTGCCGATATGATTCAGACGCTGGATAGCAGGCAACTGAAAGCCTTCGTCACCCTCGCCAAGACGGCCAGTTTCACCTTGGCGGCCAAAGAACTGTTTCTTTCCCAGTCCGCAGTCAGCCATTCCATGAAGGCGCTGGAGACCGAGGTGGGGTGTCGCCTTTTTGACAGGCTGGGTAAAAAGGTGTTGCTCACCCAGGCTGGCGAAACGCTGCTGCATCATGCGGAAAAGATATTGCAGGAGATGGCCGGTGCGCGGCGGTCCCTCGAACAGTTGAGCAAGTGGGGTCATGGTCGATTGCGCATCGGGGCCAGCACCACCGCCTGTCAGTATCTGCTTCCGGCGGTGCTGCGTGAATTCAAGGCCAGCTTTCCCCGCAGCCTGATCACAATCGAACCGGGGGACACCGCGGAAGCGATGGAGGCGCTACGGAACAACCGGGTGGATCTGGCGCTGACCCTCGAGCCCCGGGGCGAGGAGCAGTTCGAGTTTCACTCCCTGTTTTGCGATGAACTGGTTTTCCTCGTCGGGCCCATGCACCCGTGGGCCGAATCCGGCCAGGTGGCGCGGGACGAGATCCCGCGGCAGAACTACATCCTTTACAACAAAAACAGCTACACCTTCCGGTTGGTGCAGGACTACTTTCAGCAGGAGGATATGCTGCTGAACACCGTGATCGAACTGGGCAACATGGAGGCCATCAAGGAAATGGTGAAACTTGGGTTGGGTGTGAGCATTGTCGCACCGTGGATCGTTCACAAGGAACTCGACGAGCGGTCACTCATCGCCCTCCCGTTGGGACGCCGGAAGCTGAGGCGAACCTGGGGCATCCTTCACTGGCGTGGCCGCAGACTGAGCCTGGCTGAGGAGCGATTCGTCAGCCTTTGTCGCGCGGCGTCGGAGGAACTCATCAACCGGCCGCAGGCGCGCACAGCCTAGGCTGGCGACGGGGTCACACCAGATCCATCGGTTTGCGCTGCTTGAGCGGATGGGGATAAACGCGGAGCAATTCCTCGCATTTGCGAAGAAGGCGCCGGGTGGAGGCATCGTGCGGCACGATGCGCCGGGCTTGGCGGAGCGCCTCACAGGCCTCGACCACACGCCCCATTTGCAGGTGGCAAATGCCGATGCCCTGCCAAGCGCCATAGTGGCGCGGGTTCAGCGCCAGCGCTCGTTCGCAGTCGGCCAGCGACTGCCGGTAGTCGCCCATCTGCCAGTGGACGGAAGCTCGTCGGTTCCAGCCCTCGGCGTAATTGGGGAACCGTGCCACCAGGCGGTCGAGGATGGCCAGTGACTGCGAAAAATTCTTCTTCTGTGCCTCGCGGCTGGCCGCCTCGGTCATTTCGAAGGCCTCTTCCCCGGCGGCATTGAACCAGAGATGTTCGAGCGCACGTTGGGCGAGCTCGTGGACGGCGGGTGTCTCGACTTTTAGCGCGGAGAGGAGATGAACCTCGCTGCCGAGCTGGGCCAGCAGGTTGGCGGCGCGGAATTGCTGTCGCGGCGTGCCTTCCACCAGTTGATGATAAAGGTGATCCTTGTACCAATCCGTCTGCCGGATGAAGTGGAAAACCAGATACGCAGTGCAAAAGCCGACCAAGCCCACGTAGAGCCAACGCAGGAGCCGGGTCAGAAATGCTTTCACGCCCGCCACTATAGACGAAATCCGCTGTCCGACAAGGGGTGGAATTTGCAACGGCCAGTGTCCAGGCCGGTACGGACGGGGTGTCGATGGGCCACCTTCAGGGCCGAAGCTGCTGTCGCACAAGGTCGGCGTAGAAACCCTTGCCGCGCAAGAGTTCCTCGTGCCGGCCCTGTTCAACGATCCGACCCTCCTTCAGCACCAGGATCACGTCCGCGTGCTTTACCGTGGAGATGCGCTGGGCGATCACGAACGTGGTCCGGCCCTGGCAGAGCTTGCGCATGGCCTCTTGCAGTAACCGTTCGGTCCGCGAGTCCACGCTGGCCGTGGCGTCGTCCAGGATCAGAATCCGCGGATCGACCAGAAAGGCGCGGGCAATGGCAATGCGCTGGCGCTGTCCGCCGCTGAGCGAAATGCCGCGCTCGCCGATGATCGTGTCGTAGCCGTTCTCCAAGCCGGTGATGAACTCATGCGCCTGGGCGGCGCGGGCGCAGGCTTCGATCTCCGCTCGGGAGGACTCGGGCCGGCCGTAGGCGATGTTTTCCGCCACTGAGGCGCTGAAAAGAAACGTCTCCTGGAAGATGACGCTAACGGCACGCCGCAACTGCCGCAAATCCACGTCACGCACGTCCACCCCGTCCACCAGGACCCGCCCTGCCGTGGGATCGTAGAAGCGGGGTATGAGGTTCACGAGGGTGGTCTTGCCGGAACCCGTGGGCCCGACGATGGCCACCGTTTGCCCGGGTTGCGCGATGAAGCTGATGTCCTGGAGCGAGGCGCGGTCCCCGGTGTGGGCAAAGCTCACGCCCTCGAAGGTCACCTCACCGCGGCCGGGCGGCAGGGGCTGACGGCCACTGGTGATGCCGGGCGGTTCGCGAATGATCTCCAGCACCCGTTCGGCGCTGGCACTGGCGTTTTGCAGGATGTTGGTAAACTGGCCCACCATGCCCACCCGATGCCCGATGGCCATGAGGTAAAACAAGACCTTGGCCAGATCCCCGAGAGGCAACTCTCCGTTGATGACCTGGCGGCCGCCGATCCACAAGACCAGCGGTGTGCTCAGGCCGTAGAGGAATTGCGCTCGTGGCACCCGCGAAGCCCAGTAATTGATCGTTTGCAGGAGGGTGCCGAGGTATTCGTCTCGTTTGCCGCGGAATTTGCCTATTTCGCCCTGCTCGCGCGCAAAGGCTTTCACCACCCGCACCCCGGCGATGTTTTCCTGAATGACCGTGGTCATGGCACCGTGAAGGTCATGAACGTGGCGCCATTGGGGTTGCAGCTTGCGGGCGTAGAGGGCGATCAGCACCACCGTGGGCAGCATGGTGCCCAGGGCCACCAGACCCAGCGCAGTGCTGGCGTGAAAGATCAACACAGTGGTCGCCGTCAACGCCACGGCGATATCCACACTCAACAGCAGACAGGCAAAGAGGAAATCCTGCAGGCGCCAGACATCAGTGGTGCAGCGGGAGATCAACTCGCCTGTGTTGGACTTGTCGTGGTAGCCGAAATCCAGCCTCTGCAAAGCGTTGTAGATCGCAGCCCGAATGTCGGCCAGTGTGGACTGGATGGTTCGGTTGCGGATCGGCCCCAGCACATAACCAATGCCGGCACGGAGGATCACCAGGGCGAGAAACAGGAGGGTAGGCGGCCACACCGCGTAGGGAGCGCCGGTGGTCTGGTGTGCTCGCAGACCGGTAACGGCATGCCCGAGAATCTGCGGCAGCGTCATTTCGATGGCGATATTGGCCAAGAGAAGCGTCAGGCAGGCCATCACCCGCCCGGGGTATTTGCCCAGAAACGCCAGGATGCCAAGAAGGCTCCGGGCGTTGGCTTTTGGTTGCGTCATGGCCCGCCTTTGTGCCATGCGGGTGGCGGCCGTCCAAGCCCGAGCTGAGGGGGGCGTGCGGTTCGTGTCGCGCCGGAGAGGCGGGCGTGGAACGTTCCTTGAGTCGTCCCGGGGGTTTTGGCATCCTCCGACGCCTTGATTCTCGAGATAAATGATTATGGCATGGGAAAGTGAGTTGGCTCGTGTTGCCCGGCTGGTGTTCGCTCTGGCCGTGGGAGGGACGCTGGCAAGTCGGCTCGGGGCGGCGCCGACGCTGACGTTGGGCACGTTGGCGCCGGAAGGGACGTCGTATCACCGCTCGCTGTTGGAGATGCGCGAGAAGTGGCGGAAGGCGCCAGGTGGCGGTGTGAACCTGCGCGTGTTTGCCGGTGGCAAGATGGGCGGCGACGCCAAGATGGTGGGCCAGATGCGGTTGGGCGCACTCGATGCCGGCCTGCTGACGGCGGCGGGATTGCAGGAAATCGACGCGGGCATCGCCGGTGTCCAGTCCACGCCGCTGCAGTACAGATCTTTGGAGGAATTCGACTACGTGGCGGCGCGGGTGCAGCCGTTGCTGGAAAAGCGGATGGAGGCCAAGGGCTTCGTGGTGCTCTTCTGGACGGACGCCGGTTGGGTGCATTTTTTCTCAAAAACGCCATTCACGCGCCCGGTTGAACTGAAGAAGCTCAAGCTGTTCACCTGGGCCGGCTATCCGGAGTACGTCGCGTTGTGGAAGGAGGCGGGCTTCCAACCGGTGCCCTTGGAGACCGCCGACATTGTGCCCATGCTGGACACGGGGCTCATCGAAGCGGTCCCCATGCCGCCCTTTGTGGCGCTGGCCGGCCAGGTTTATGACCGGGCACCGTACATGTTGAACCTCAAGTGGGCGCCACTCATTGGCGCGATGGTGGTGCGCAAGGCCGTCTGGGAAAAAATCCCGGCGGAAACGCGCGCGGAACTGTTGAAGACGGCGCAGGAAGCCGGTCGGCAGAACCGCGAGCACGGTCGGGCCGAGAGCGAGAAATCCATCGAAGCCATGAAAAGCCGAGGGTTGAAGGTGGCGGAAGTGACATCCGAGGTCGAGGCCGAGTGGCGGGCCATTGCGGACGAGATTTACCCCCGGATTCGGGGGCCTCTGGCGCCGCCGGAGATTTTCGACGAGGTCCAGCGCCTGGTGAAGGAGTATCGCGCGCGCGGGGCGGCGCCGGGAAAATGAACGCTCCCGCAGGTGGCGATGCCGATGCGGTGGCGCGCTGGTTCCATCGCTTGGAGAATGGCGCGCTCATCTGCGTGCTGGCGGCCATGGCTGTGGTGCCGCTGGCGGAGGTGGCCTTGCGTCGGTTCAACGCCAGCATCGTCGGCGCGGCGGCCTTGGTGCAGCACTTCACCCTCATTGCCGGAATGCTCGGTGGCGCCATTGCGGCGCGGGAAAACCGGCTGCTGTCCCTGTCCAATCTCACCAGCATCCTTGGTGGCCGAGGGCGGTGGCTGGCCGTCTGCCTGAGCCACGGTGTGGCCGCAGGTTTGAGCGCCGTATTGTGTGTGGCGAGCTACCACTACGTGGTCGAAACCACGCCGGCGGACCGGGTGCTGGCCTATGGAATCTCCTACCGGGTGTTCAAAATGTGCATGCCGGTGGGCTTTGGCTTGATTGCGGTGCGCCTGGTGTGGCACGGGGCGGCGGGCTGGCGCGGGCGGGCGGCGGCGCTGGCGCTGGCCGCCGGCGTTTTCTGGCTGGGGGCTCAGCCGCCGATCGATCCCGCCCACTTGCGCTGGATCGCGCTTGGGATGCTCGGGGTGGTGACGGTCCTCGGGGCGCCCATCTTTGTCACGCTGGGGGGGGCGGCTCTGATCCTCTTCTGGAGCGAGGGGCGTCCGGCCACGTTGGTGCCGCTCGAACACTATGATCTGACAGTGAATCCGGTGCTTCCCAGCCTGCCGTTGTTCACCTTGGCGGGCTACATCCTGGCCGAAGGCGGGGCATCAAAAAGGTTGGTTCGCCTGTTCGAGATCTGGCTGGGGCGGTTGCGGGGTGGGCCGGCGATCGTCACGGCGCTGGTGTGCGCTTTTTTCACGTCGTTCACGGGGGCGTCGGGCGTGACGATCCTGGCGCTGGGAGGGCTGCTGCTGCCGGTGCTGCTGGCGGCGCGGTATTCGGAGAAGGACGCACTCGGGTTGCTCACGGGCGCGGGCGCGCTGGGGTTGCTTTTCCCGCCGTGCCTGCCGCTGATTCTTTACGCCATCATCGCCCAGCAGACGATCGCGAACCTCGAGTTGCCGGCCGGTGCGGTCGTGGCCGACGTGTCCATCAACCAGATGTTCCTGGGGGGGGTGGGGCCCGGAATGCTGCTGCTGGCGATGACGGCCTGGTGGGGCGTGCGGCGCGGGCCGCGCGTCGAGACCCGCGGTGGGCCGTTCGACTGGAAGGCCGGCTGGGCGGCGGTGTGGGCGGCCAAGTGGGAGTTGATGCTGCCGGTGGTGGCGCTGGTGACGTTGTTCAGCGGGTTGGCCACGCCGGTCGAGGCGGCGGCGGTCAGCGCTCTTTATGCCTTTGTCAGCGAGGTGCTGGTTCATCGCGACTTGTCGCTGCGGCGGGACGTGCCGCGGGTAATGGTCGAATGCGGCCTCCTCATTGGCGGTGTGCTGCTCATTCTGGGCGTGGCCATGGGCTTGACCAAGTATCTGATCTTTGCCGACGTGCCAACCCTGGCGCTGGAGGGGATTCAGAAATGGGTCCACTCGAAGTGGATGTTCCTCCTGCTGCTCAACGTGCTCCTGCTGGTGGTGGGCTGTTTGATGGACATTTACTCGGCCATCATCGTGGTCGTGCCGTTGATTGTCCCAATGGGCGTGGCCTTCGGAGTGGATTCCGTCCACCTGGGCATCGTGTTCATGGCCAACCTGCAACTGGGCTATCTGACGCCGCCGGTGGGGATGAACCTTTTTCTGGCCTCGTATCGTTTTGGCAAGCCGATGGGCTATATCACACGGGCGGTGCTGCCGATTCTCGCGATCCAAGCCGTGGCTGTGTTGCTGGTGACGTATGTGCCGCCGCTGACCACCTGGCTGCCGCGCTTGCTCAAATAG
>DATLZF010000369.1:0-7044 GCA_035574135.1 Candidatus Methylomirabilota bacterium | reverse complement strand
TCCTTTTGCTCGTCCTCCAGCGTCGCCTCGCAACCGGGCGGATAAAACACGCGCTTTGTGCCGCGCCGCAGTTCCGCCGCGCTGCAACTCTCCGCCTGCCGCTCGCCCGTGTTCAACGTGACCAGCGCCTTGGGCAACAGCTTGTAGACCACGCGCTTGGCCGATTTCCGGCGCAGCGTGCCCAGCGCCTGCAAGAACTTCTGCCGGTTGTCGTCCGTGACCCGGCCGTTTTTGATCTTCGCCCGCTTCAACGACTCGCGCACGATGTTGCGCCCATCGTGGGCGTGACGGTGACTTATGACCGGCGCTCAACCCACCTCTTGACCCGATCCACGCAGGCGGGCATTTCGTCGCGCAACTGGTAAACCCAGAAGCGCATGACATCCCAACCCAGCTCGATCAGGCGCATGTTGCGGAGTTGATCGCGCCGGAGGAGTTCGCCGTTCCAGTCCCGGTGATACCGCTCTCCATCAACCTCGATGTTCAGTTTCCTGCCCTCGGCCAACAGGGCAAAATCCAGCAGGAACTTCTCCTCGGCGTATTGCGGGATCGGGCGCAGTCCGGCTTCCCACAACTGGCGGTAGAAGACGCGCTCCCAGTCCGAGACCAGCTCTGGCTTGGCGACCTTGGGGTAGTCAGGACCGGAACACGCTCCGCCCTCGTGACCGGCCTGCTGGCGTGGGGCCTTTCCGAGGGTCTCGACGTAATTGGCGAATGCAGACAAATAGGTCACGCCAGCGTTCTTGGCGGCGGAGGGATCGCCCACGACAATCAGCGCGGCCCTGGCGCGGGTGATCGCCACGTTGAACAGGTTGTCGGTCCTCTTGAGGAAGCCGACCGCGCCATCGGCGATGCCCTTGGAAACCACTGGCGAGAAGATCATCACATCCCGCTCGTCTCCCTGGAACTTGTGGACGGTGTCGATCAGCAGCTCCAGCTTGTTGAGGAGCAAGCTGGCGTGGGGATGTGCGTTGACCAGGTCGCGTATCCGATTCGCTTGAGCGCGGAACGGTGTCACCACGCCGACCGTGCCGCTGTAGCCCTGCTGGATGCACAACCGCTCCAGCTCCTTCACGACCGCCTTGGCCTCGATCTCGTTGAGTGCGCCTGTCCCCGGACGAACCACCACGCCCTGCACCGGCACCCACCGCACGGTGGGCGCATCGGGCGCGGGACGGCGCAGGAGGTCATGCTTGGTCGCAATTCGGAGCCGCCCTTCATAGAAGTGTTGGTTGGAAAACTCAATGATGTCCGCGTGTGACCGGTGATGGTCGCGCAGCATGATGATGTCGTCCTGGCCGGACAGGGGGCTGGCCAGATCAAACAGCGAGTTCTCGGAGTATGCCCAGTTGATGTATCCCTCTGCTAGGTTGTGCTTGTGCAGCAACTCTCGGTCACGGCGTGGGGGAATGGCGCTAATGTGCCGCAACTGTTTCGGGTCGCCAATGATGACCGCCGCCTTGGCCCGGAACAGTAAGGGGAGGGCGGATGCGATGTCGCACTGGCTGGCCTCGTCGATCACGACCAAGTCAAAGAAGCCGGGTTCGAGCGGCACCCGCCCCCTGGTCGAAAGGGACGTAACCGCCCAGCACGAGAGCATGTTTACGACTGACGGAAACAGCTTGTAGTATTGAGAGAATACCTGTCGACCCACCGGTTGGTTAGCTCCATCGCTCTGCACCAGCAGGCGAAGCACGGCAGCGAACTCGCCCAACAGGTGCCGGTCATGGGCCGACAACCGCGCCGGAGCCAGGCGCAGCCAGTATTCCCAAAGCCTCAGCGAATCTTTGGCCAGCTTGTCCCGCTGTTGGGCGATGCTCTGCCAGATGTCCTCCAGTTTGGGCGCACCCGACAGCGCCGCCAGCTTGCGCGAATAGTCCCCGATTTGCCTGGCTGCCTGAATCCTGCCCTCGACCTTGGACACGAGATCATGCCAGGCGGCGACCTCGGAATCCACGGTCGGCAAGGCTGGCGGCGTCAGTCCCAGTCCCTGCAAGCCCGGCGTGAGCGTACTGGTGGTCGCCCTCAACTGCTCGAACCGTTTGGCACGATGGGCGAACCAGAACAACCGGGTGAAAAACTCCTGCTGGCTGCGTGTGGCGGCGTTGACGATCACCTTCAGACTCTCCAGGCACTTCTGGGCAGCCCCAACGTCCAGCGTGCGGAACGACTGAAAAAGGGCCTCGCCCAACTGACCACGCAGCGACTCCACCTTCTGTTCGAGCGCGTCGAGGTCGTTACGCAACTTCATCGTTTCCTGGGCGGCCTCTTGCAGTTCCTTGATCCGCGCCAGGGTGTGGCCGAAGTCCTTCTCCGCCTCGTCGTGGTTGTAGCGATCTTCCTCTGTCGCCCGGCTGGCCAGGAGGGCGGTCAGGTATTCCGTGAGCTTCGACTGATATTCGCCCCGCCCCAGCCGGAGAAGTATTGGGCGCGGCCCCAGGTTGTTCACCCTGGCCTCCACGACATCCACCGCCTTGTTGTTCTTGCTGGAAAACAACACCCGCTTCCCCAACTTGGCTGCGTTGATGAGCAGGCAGGACACGACCTGGGACTTGCCCGTCCCCGGAGGCCCCGTAATCACGGTCAGGGGCCGCGTGAGCGCATGGTCGATTGCTTCCCGCTGCTCACTGTTGAGGGACAGCGGCTCCAGGAGCGTGACGACCTCGGCAGCAGAAGGCTGCTGCGGCTCCACTCTGCGCTCCAGCCACATCCCCAGCGCGGTGGACTTGTATCGGTCTTCGGGTGCTTCTTGGAGCTTGGCCAACTCCTGTTCGAGGCCCTTGGTGTAGGGGGATCGCTCGCACCCGAACACGATGCAGCGGTTGTAGATGCCCTCGACTTCCAGCTTGGACAGCGGCTCGCCAGTCGAAAGTTGGCGCGGGTTGATCGGCTCCTTCCAGTCCCATTCCTCCCGAATCTGGATGAGCCGCTCGACCACTTCATCGAAATCCGGCGCGTCAGGTTCACCGAGGCCCAGTTCCTCCGCCAGCTTGGCGGCTTCCTCCATGACGAACGCCTCGTTGCCGATGGCCAAGCTCTTGATGACTGCGAAATTGATCGCGGGCGTGTCCTCGGACAGCACCGCCATCTGGCCGGGGCGCAGGGCCTCGTCGTTGAAGCCGAACATGAACACCGGCTCCAGGAAGAACCCTTCCCACCCGTTGGCTGACCGATGCTTTCTGAGCCTGACCGGGTAACCGATGTAGGGCACCTTGCGCTCCCGGTCGTTTCGCAAGCGCCGGAACAAATCATCAACCCCGGCGAACGCCGTCACGGGCCGGTCGGTAATGATGCCCGGAACTTCCGGCAGTTCGACGTAATCAAGGGCGTATTGGGAACGCGCAAAGACCCGCACACCGGCTTCGTCATCAAGACTGAGGCATTCCAGGTAATACCGGCACAACCGGCCCAAGGTCGTCAGTTGCTTCGGGGCCTCCTGCTGCCGTTGCGTGGGGGTCGCCGCTGTCTTCTCGACCGCGAACCACCGGTATGCGTTGTCCTGGCGCGTCAGCCCTCGATTCTGGAGTTTCCAGAGCATCGAATTGACCTCGGCCCTGTCGGCATCCAGCCGGGCAGCGATTTCGCGCCCCTTGAGGCCGGGCTGGCTTCGCACCAAGGTCAGGATGTCGCTCTCAGTCGGCATTTTCCATTATGGAAGCCGCAAACCAGCCCTAAATCCAGCTTGGTTTCGAAGCCAACAATTCTTGAGCTTTCATCGCCTGCAGGTTGTCGCCGAAGATGAGCATGTTGTGCCAACCTGCCTGTGCGTTGCACGCAGGCAGGCCGTCGCCGTGCTTGCTGAAGGTGCGCGCCGGTTGCAGCGGCACGGCCAGCGTGTTCGCCAGAATATCCTCCTCGCGCTCCTTGCCGTGATAGACCAGTTCACACTCGCGCTTCTCCGGCGGGAACAGGATGCGCGCCCATTCGGGCGAGATGTCCTCGCCCTGTTACAGCAGGCGGATGAGTTCCTGGCGTTGCTCTGGCGTCATGGCTTCAGGCCTCCTCGTAGGCTTTCAGGAATTCGTCGCGCCCGATGTCGGCCTGGCGGCAAATGGTCCGAAGGGTCGAGCCTTTGATGGTCGGATGGTTCGGCATGGTGAGGGGCGTCACCGTCCCGTCGGCGTTCTGGCGGCGGAGGGCGAGATGTTCCCGCTCGCGAACAAGAACAAACCCCAACGCCTGGAGAGTGCGCAGCACGCGGGCTTTGGGGGCGTCCACGGGGAACTTGGGCATGGGTCAAATCGTGGCTTCGGCGACGAAGGCCTCGAGCACCGGTTCGTCACTGTCGAGCGCATCCGGCCCGAAGGTTTCCAGATGGAACTTGAGGGCCGACTGCACGTCGCGCAGGGCCTCCTCGTAGGTGTCGCCCTCGCCGACGACGACGCCTTTGATGCCCGCCGGGTAGGCCACGTAGCCGTCCGCGTGTTTCTCGACGATGATCTTGAGGCGTTTCATGGCGGGCAGATTACAGCGCGCCGGTCTCCAAGGCGAGTTCCTCCAGCAGCCGGCTGTCGGCAAAGCTGTAGGTCGTCTCCTCGCCCACGATGACGTGACCCAAAACCTTGAGACCCAGGGGGCGCGCGGCGGCGAGCAGGTCCTTGGTCAGCAGGCGATCGGATTCGCTGGGCTCGGCCGCGCCGGAAGGATGGTTGTGCGCCGCGATGAGCGCTGGCGTTGGCCTGCAACGCGCGGGCGATGATGCCGCGCAACGACGGGCGCACCGAATCCACCACGCCCTCGGCGGTGAGTGCGTCTTCGAGCAACGCGCCCCGGCGGTCCAGGTAAAGGACGCGGAACTGCTCGCCCGCCAGCCCGCGCAGCCGCTCGCGCAGATAGTCCGCCGCCGCCTGGGTGCTTTTCATTTGAAGCTGCTTGCGGTCACGCGGCACGGCGACGCGCCGGGCGATCTCCATCGCCGCGACCAGTTGAGAAGCCTTCGCGCCCTTGAGACCCTTGATGTCCAGCAATGCGAGGACGGGCGCTTCCACCATCGCACGCAACGAACCGAACCGTTTGAGAATCTGCCTCCCCAGTTCAACGGCGCTCGTCCCGCGAAACCCGACGCGAATCAGGATGGCGACCAGTTCCGCATCGGTGAGCGCCTGCGGACCGCGCGAAAGCAATCGTTCCCGTGGTCGTTCCTCTTCCGGCCACGACACGATGCCGCGGGACTTGATTGAGCCTGTGGACATGGGCTGAAACGCTCGCGTGTGCGTTCGGCTCTGGCGGGCGGCCTTGTGCTGCGTGGAAGCGCCAGTTTCGAGTTGGACAGCAGCCGAAGCTACGCGAAATGTTTTATGTTTATTTGGTTCTGGTCTTTATCGACTGTTAGCGACGCGGCAAGAATAGCCAAGTGTGCGGCGATTGCCTAGCGATGAGTTGCGCGGAATGTTTCGACTCCTCGCCCGCACCTCATCCGGCCTCCGGCCACCTTCTCCCCAGAGCGGCGAAGGGAAATTCTGTGGGACGTTGACCCAGGGTAGTCGTTACTCGCCCGTCCGGCTCGGACCGCCAACCCCGGGCTGAGTTCCGTTGCCCCGTTGGGGCAAGTCAGCTTGGCTTCGCAGGAATTCGTGGTTCATCACTGCGCCTCAGCGTCTCGGCGGTTAATTCTTTCGCGTGGTTGGCGTGGTTTGCGGTGAGCAATTCCGCCGGGCTGGAAGCCGCGGCTCTACGGCAGGCAGGATGCCCGTCGCTACGGGCATTCGTGTTGATTGGTGTCCATTCGTGGTTGCCCTCTCTTCTGTCACGCTTCGGCAAATCCTATCGGCGGCTTCTGAATTACCGATTAGCGGCCCACGCGGGCGCGGCTAACTTGGGCGCGTGAATCGGAGCGCGGGCTTCAACCCCCTTCAGTTGATGGACGGACGCGGTGACAGGAAGAGACCGGTCATTTGCATCCGCCCGCCGAAGCGGCGTGAAGATCGCGCTCCAATCACAGAACGACATGACCGAACAACTCTGGCTCTGGATCGGGTTCAACGTGTTCATCCTGGCGATGCTCGCGCTGGACCTCGGCGTGTTCCATCGCAAGACGCACGTGGTGTCGCTGAAGGAATCGCTGGCGTGGACGGCGGTGTGGGTGGTGCTGGCGCTGGTGTTCAACGCGGGCGTCTGGCATTACGCCGGCTCGCAGAAGGCGCTGGAGTTCTTCACGGGGTATCTCATCGAGAAATCGTTGAGCGTGGACAACGTGTTCGTGTTCGCGCTGCTGTTCTCGTATTTCGCAGTGCCGCCGAAGTATCAGCACAAGGTGCTGTTCTGGGGCATCCTCGGCGCGCTCATCATGCGGGCCATCATGATCGCGGCGGGCGCGGCGCTCATCGCGAAGTTCGCGTGGATCATCTACGTGTTCGGCGCGTTCCTCATCCTCACGGGCATCAAGATGATTGTGAAGCGCGCGGAGGAGATTCATCCCGAGCGCAACCCGGTGGTGCGACTGTTCAAACGGCTCATGCCGGTGACGCCGGATTATCGCGGGGACAGGTTCTTCGTGCGCGAGAACGGGCTGCGCATGGCCACGCCGCTGTTCGTGGTGTTGCTGCTGGTGGAGTTCACGGACCTGATCTTCGCGGTGGATTCGATCCCGGCGATCTTCGCGGTCACGACCGACCCGTTCATCGTCTATACGTCGAACGTGTTCGCGATCCTCGGGCTGCGGTCGCTTTACTTCGCGTTGGCAGGGGTGATGGACAAGTTTCATTACCTGAAGATCGGGCTGGGGGTGGTGCTGGCGTTTGTGGGCGTGAAGATGATGCTGGCGCACACGGCGTGGAAGATTGACACGCTCGTTTCTCTGGGAGTCATCGTGACGATTCTCGCGGTGAGCGTGGTGTGGTCGCTGTTAAAACCGAAGAAGGTGAAGTTGCCGGTGGCAGCCGGCTTGAGGCCGCTGGAGCCATCGGAGCCGGGACGGGTCGGCTGCTGCGAAAGCAAGGTGACCTCATCCCGGGCGCACGAAGTGAGTCGCCCTGCCTGACTCGGGACTGATGGCACCGGAACATTCGTCGAGTCGAGGCGGCTCCGGCGCCCGGGCGGGGCGGG
>DATLZF010000368.1:0-2962 GCA_035574135.1 Candidatus Methylomirabilota bacterium | reverse complement strand
GGTTCCGCCGCCGCGGGACTCAGCCTGGCCTCCCTCGGATGGCGCGGTTGCGGCCGGCGGCGTTCCCGCAGCCTGGCGACCATTGGCCTGCTGGCGGGCGGGGCCTTCGTGGTGTCGTCGATCGCCATCTTCAAGCTCGATGCCAGCCGGGATGCCGGTCGGCGCGAAGCGGGCACGGGTGGCTTCGCCTTGATCGGGCAAACGGCGCTGCCGGTGGTGCAGGACCTGAACACGGCGGCGGGCCGTGAGTTCTTCGGGCTGTCGGACCGCGAGCTGGCCGGGGTCGAGTTCGTGCCCATGCGTGTGCGCGAAGGGGATGAGGCGAGCTGCCTCAACTTGAACCGCGCGCAACGGCCGCGCCTGCTCGGGGTGAACCCGGAGCTGCTGGCCCGGCGCGGCGCGTTCACGTTTGCCCGGGTGATGGATGGCGCGGAACGCCGGCGGGGCTGGGATTTGTTGCGCCGGTCCGGGGACACGACGGGGTCCGCGGTGCCGGCGATTGGCGACGTGAATTCCATCCGGTGGGCCTTGCACAAGAAAGTGGGCGAGACGCTGGCCTTCATCGACGAGCGGGGACGCGCCTTCGACGTGAAGCTGGTGGGCGGCGTGGCCAACTCGATCCTGCAAGGCAGCCTGCTCATCGACGAGGCGGAATTCGCCTCCCGGTTCCCGGGCCAGAGCGGCTACCGCCTGTTCCTGATCGATTGCCCGACGAACCGGGTGGCCGAGGTCTCGGCGCTTCTGAGCCGCGCCTTGCAGGACGTGGGACTGGAACTGACGCCCGCCGCGGCGCGGCTGGGACAGTTCAATGCCGTGCAGAACACGTATCTGAACACCTTTCAGGTGCTCGGAGGGCTCGGGTTGCTGCTGGGCAGTGCCGGGCTGGGCGTAGTGGTGCTGCGCAACGTGCTCGAACGCCGGGCCGAGCTCGGTTTGCTCCTGGCGGTGGGCTTCCGGCGACGCCGGCTCGAGGCCCTGGTGTTGATCGAACACGCCGCCTTGTTGGGGCTCGGGTTGGCGCTCGGCGTCGGGGCCGCGGCGGCGGCGGTGCTGCCGACGCTGCTCACGCCGGGCGCGGACTTCCCCCTGCGCTCAGTGGCGTGGACGCTGGGCGGCGTTCTCCTCAGCGGAGGTCTCTGGACGTGGCTGGCGACGCGGCTGGCGCTCCGGGGTGAATTGCTCGCCGCCTTGCGCAACGAGTAGGCGGAGGCCGCGGGGCTCGAGCGGGCGTCGGCCCGCGGGCGGTCGGTGAGTTTGAGTTGGCATGAAGCGTCCAGGTTGAAGAGAATCCAGGCGCAATGGGTCTGAGAAAAGTGATGAAGCTGATACGAAGATCGAGCGGGTGGCGGGCGATGGCGCTGGTTGCGGTCGCGGCTTTGGCGGCTGATGCGGCATGGGCGGCCGAGACGGTTTATCAGAACGATTTCGAGAAAGCCGAGCTGGACCAGGTGCCGGCGGACTTTCTGGTGCTGGAGGGTGGCTTCGCGGTGAAGGCGGCGGAGGGCAACAAGTTTCTCGAGCTGCCCGGGGCACCGCTGGACACGTTTGGCGTGCTCTTCGGCCCTACGGAGAAGTCGGGCCTGTGCGTCAGCGCGCGGATTCACGGCACGGCCCGGGGCCGGCGCGCGCCTGCGTTCGGGGTGGGGCTGAACGGTGTGGGCGGCTACCGACTCCAGGTTTCGGCGCAGAAGAAGCAGTTGGAAATCGTCAAGGATGGCGAAGTCTCCGCCAGCGTCTCCTATGCCTGGGAATCCGACGCGTGGACGACGTTGAAGCTGCAAATCCGGGCCGAGGGTGACGGATTCGTGGTCGAGGGCAAGGCGTGGAAACAGGGCGCGCCAGAGCCCGCTGGCTGGCTGATCAAGCAGAAGGTCGCCGGCGAATTGGTGCCGGGCCGCGCCTCGGTTTGGGGCAATCCTTTTGCCGGAACACCCATCCGGTTTGACGACCTGGCGATCACCCGCGCTTCGGCCGGCCCGTGAACTGGCTCCCTGTTTTCCGCGGAACGGCTGGCTGGATGGGGTTCCAGCTTGCCGTGTTGGTAAACTTCAGTGTCGGGGCGGATGATCACGTGGCGGCCACGTTGCGTATCCCGCCGGCGGAGCGCTACGTCATTGGCGATGACATTCCGCTCATCTGGAGTTTCAGCAACCGGACGGCGACGCCGCTGGCGTTTCTCTGGGAGGGGTGTTGCCGGCTGAACGGCCGGTTGACCGTGACCTCGGAGGGACAGGTGCTGCCGCCCATTCCACCGGGTTCTGCGCTGGCGCACCAGTTTGCCAGGGCCGAGCGCATCGAGCCCGGGGCCGTGCGCGAGTTCAGCACGTTGTTGAGCGACTGGGTGTCGTTGCGCTCGGGCGGACGATACCGGTTGCGTGGCGCTTACACCGGCGTGTTGAGCAACCAGCAGCCGCAGGTGCCGAAGTCCCTCTCGCTCTGGCGCGGCACGGCGCAGGCGGAGGACATCAGCGTCGCCGTGCTGACGCCGGAGGCGTATCTGGCCGAGCGTGCTCAGCGCGAACAACGTCGGGGCCTGCGGCTTGAACTGCGGGGCCCGCCCCGGCTCGGTCCGCTCGAACCGACCGCGATGGAACTGACCGTGTCGAACCTGACGGCCCGGGAACAGCGCCTGGTCTGGCCCGGTGACGTGCAGGTGTGGATTCTGGCCGCGGACGGCTTGCGGGCGGATCTTTCGCTGCGGGCGATCGAGGCGATGACGGAGGAACTGGTGTTACCGCCGGGAGGTTCAGCGCATCGGAGTTTCGCCTTCACGGCATCTGAGTTCGAGCGTCTGCCGCTGGGGGATTACCGCTGTTTCATCGATCTGACGGCGCGAGGCGACGATTGCCCCCGCCTGCCGTCCAATGCCATTCCGCTGCGGTGGCGGCTGGAGGAGGAGGACGTCGTTTCGTTGCTGTCGGCGGCAGCGCGAGGCGGGCGCACCGGCGCGCGCAATGCGCCG
>DATLZF010000367.1:0-3012 GCA_035574135.1 Candidatus Methylomirabilota bacterium | reverse complement strand
TCTCCCGCCTCGTCGGAACGAGCTTACGGCAGGGTGTGGCCGCTCGCGCTCTGACTGCAGCTCACCTGCGGGTTGGCCCCCACCGTGGCGTAGGTGTAGGTGCCGCCGGCCGGGCAGGTGGGCGCGACGCGAATGTAATTGGTCGAGCCATAGAGTTGGGCTTGCACGATAGTATCCCCGGTCACCTTGCGGTTCTCCAGCGCCCAGGTGGCAATGGCACCGTCGATCTGTTTCAGATTGGCGACACAGGCATTCCGCTGGCTGGCTTCGCGGGCCTTGATGAAGTTCGGAATCGCGATGGCGGCCAACAGACCGATGATCGCGACCACGATCATGATTTCCACCAGCGTGAACGCTGATTTGCGGGACGTACTGACTTTCATTTTGACTTACCTTTCTTTGACTAACGCGGCGTGAACGCTGGCGAAGGGCTGGTTACGTATCATGACTACAGTTTCGTTCACGAATCGCCCTTCGCCGACCGCGGAAGATTTTCAGCACCCGATATGCCACAGCCCTTGCGGACGCCGGCCGGTCCTGCCCGCCGGCACCAAAGACATCTTGCACACTCTCGAGGACTCCTTCGATCCGGCATCATGCCTTCCACGCATACAGGGGTTGTCCCAATTGCGGACACCCGCCGGGGCCTGCTGGCCTGTGAGCGGACGCCAAAAACGGCGCCGCCTGAAAAGCAGGACGGGCCCGGGAGCTCGCTCCGGGCCCGTCCTGGGAAGGGATTTCAGAGGATTAAGGCAGCGTGTGCCCGTTGGCGCTCTGGCTGCAACTGACCTGCGGATTGGCTCCGACAGTCGAATAAGTGTAGGTGCCGCCGGCCGGACAAGTGGGCGCAACGCGAATGTAATTGGTCGAGCCGTAGAGGGCTGTTGTGTCGATGGTGGCTCCCGTCACCTGGCGGTTTTCCAACGCCCAAGTGGCAATGGCGCCATCGATCTGCTTGAGATTGGCCACGCACGCGTTTCTTTGGCTGGCTTCGCGGGCCTTGATGAAGTTCGGAATCGCGATGGCGGCCAACAGACCGATGATCGCGACCACGATCATGATTTCCACCAGCGTGAACGCTGATCTCGGGGACGTGCTGAGTTTCATCTGTGCTTACCTTTCGTCTTGCTCACGGTGTGAACGCACGCGACGGACGATTGTTGTTCAGTTCTCGGCCGTTCACTTTCTTGTCCATCGCGACCGTGTGCCTTTTCATGAGCAGCGGCAATGCCACCACTGGGAAGGTGTCGGAGGGAGGTTCCGCATCGACGACATTGCCACGCACCTGGCTCGTACGTTGCCACGGCATAAACCAAGACTGTCCCGAAACCGAACATCCTCGCGCACGCACGAGCAGCTACAGGCAGGCGAAACTTTCTGGGCCGGCGGTGTTTTGATGGCTGTGCCCGGATGCTTTTGAAATTGTCAGCGGGACGCGGGCGACGGTAAGGTGTCGCTGCCCGCCAGAAATCCGGGCCGACGACACATTGCTAGGACTCAACGTTTTACTGCGTATGCGCACCATTTCTCTTCGCCCACTGCGAGCGGGTTTCACCCTCGTCGAGATTATGATCGTGGTCGCGATCATCGGTCTGCTGGCCGCCGTCGCCGTACCGAACCTGCTGAAAGCCCGGAAAGGGGCGCAAAAACAAGCCTGTATCAACAACCTGAAGACAATCGAAGGCGCCAAGAACATTTGGGCTCTGGAAATGAAGAAAGGCGATACGGACGTGCCCTCGGACGCTGACCTCTTCGGCCCGGACCGAACCATCAGCACCAAGCCCAAGTGCCCCTCCAGCGGCACGTATAACCTCGGGGCCGTGAACGAGCACCCGTCCTGTTCCATTGCCGACCACCGGCCCGAGGATTGGTGATCCCGGCCCGCGAACAAGAGCCGGCACAGCCCTTCTTGGTCACCTCCTCAAGCAGAAACCCGCGTCCACACAGCGCGGTTCTGAGCTTCGGCACCGTCGGAATGTCGCCGAGCCCGGGCGGCTACGCCCGCTCCATGTATTTTCCGGTCCGGGTGTCAACCTTGATCTTTTCCCCGGTTTTGATGAACAACGGCGCTTGAATGGTGATGCCGGTTTCCAAGGTCACCGGCTTCTGCACGTTGTTGGCCGAATCGCCCCGAATACCCTCGGGCGCGTCCGTCACCTGTAGCACCACACTCGGCGGCAGTTCCACCATCACCGGCTTGTCGTCCACAAAAGTCACCGTGACGGGGGCGTTTTCGACCAAAAAGTTTTTCCCTTCGCCAACGATCTCCGCAGAGAGATTGACGGTTTCAAAGGTGGTGGGGTCGGAAAACACGAAGTCGTCTCCGTCCTTATAACTGAACTCCATCTTGGTCGTCATCAGCGGCACCACTTCGATCTTCTCCGTCGAGCTGAAGCGCACGTCCGAGGTCTTGCCCGTCCGGATGCTGCGCAGGGTGGCTTGGACGAAAGCGCGCAGATTCCCCGGCGTCCGGTGTTGATACTCGAGCACCACGGCGATATCCCCGTTGTAATTGATCGCCATGCCCTTCTTCAGATCGTTTGCTGTCGGCATAATTTGAAAGCGCTTCCTCTCCGTCTCTCGGAGCGGGGCGTGGAAATTACTCGACGAGCCTTCGTTTGCAAGCCCGGATTTTCGAGGATATGGCAGCCGATCCGGCCGAGGAAACGCCCGAAATTGACTCCACGTGGGCGATCGGTTTTCGCCTCGGTGACTCGGCGGCCACGAAGCTTTGACGTTCCATTGAAAGAGTGGACAAGCGGCTGCGGCGTGCCGAATCATCTCCCGCGTTTCGCGCCTGGCTTTGTTCTGGGCGGCGGCATGAACAGGTCTCGTCTCCAATGGTATTGGCACCGCCTGCGCGCCATGAGCGCGGGAGAAGTGCTGCATCACGCCCTCAAAAAAGGTCACGAGTTCCGGGACGCCCGCAGGCCGCCCAAATGGAGCCAAGCCACACTGGACCCTTCGGGCCCGTTCCCCCGGATTCCCGAAGCCTCCCGCGCTCCCGAAGCG
>DATLZF010000366.1:0-3427 GCA_035574135.1 Candidatus Methylomirabilota bacterium | reverse complement strand
CCGCCAGCTCCAGAGCCCGCGGGTTGAAGGCGGGGGTCTTGAGAGCCTGCACGTGCTCGGCCGGCACGAGAGCCAGCGCCTCCTGCCTGGTCGCCCTCTCCTCCCACACCAGGTGGGTGGCGATGGTGACGGCGGCTTCGGGAGCCAGCTTGGCGGCCCGGACCTGGAGGATGTACAGCCTGCCGGACTCGACCGTGAACTCGACATCCACCACGTGGTTGCGGTGGGCGGCGAGCTTGCCGACGATGTCTTCCAGCCGGCTGTACAGCTCCGGGTTCCAGTCCGCCATGCCGGCGATCGGCATGGGCGTGCGGCTGCCGGCCACGACGTCCTCTCCCTGAGCATCGGCGAGGAACTCGCCCCAGAGCCCGGGCTCGCCGGTGTTGCAGTTGTGGCTGAAGGCCACGCCGGTGCCGGAGGCGCTGTCCCGGTTTCCGAACACCATGGCCTGCACGTTGACGGCCGTGCCGAGATCGCCGGGGATGCGGTTGATGCGCCGGTACTCGCGCGCGCGGGGGTTGTTCCACGACTCGAGCACGGCGACCAGCGCCTTCTCCAGCTGCTCCTGGGGCTCGTCGATCATCGGGCGCTCGAGCAGCTCCATCATCGTGCGGTACTCCTGGCAGACCTGCTCGAGCGCGTTGGCGCTGAGCTGGCTGTCCATGACGAGGCCGCGGTCCGCCTTGACCTTGTCGATGATCTCGGCGAAGAAGCTGCGGGGGATCCCCAGGACGATCTCGCCGAACATGGCCAGGAACCGCCGGTAGCAGTCCCAGGCGAAGCGCGGCCCAGTGACCGCGGCCAGCCCCCGGGTGATCTCCTGGTTCATGCCGAGGTTCAGCACCGTGTCCATCATGCCGGGCATGGACACGGCAGCACCGGAGCGCACCGACACCAGAAGCGGGTTGCCGGGATCACCGAAGCGCTTGCCGGTCTGCCGCTCGATGGCGGCCATGCCGCGCTCGACGTGCCAGGCCAGGCGGCCGGGCGTCCGCCTGTGCTGGGCGAAGGCGCGCGCCACGGACGTGGTGACGGTGAAGCCGGGCGGAACCGGCATGCCCAGGCTGACCAGCTCGGCCAGCCCGGCGCCCTTGCCCCCGAGCAGCGCCGCGGTGTTGCAGTTGCCCTCCCCGAAGAGGAAGGCGACCTGCCTGCGGTTGGACTTGTTGCGTGCCATATCGCTGTCCTCCTGGTGGAGAGTAGGAAGTGAGGGATTGGATGGATCCCTGGGGAAGCGCGCAGGGCGAAGGCCATCAGTTGAAGGCCTCCGCCCTGCGCCGACCCCGCCGGTGGTGTTACGTGATCCGGATCATTTCGGCTTGGCTGGCGGCGTCTCCCCGAGAACCACGGGTACACGTCGCCGCCCTCCTTCTTGAGCATGAGGAATGGATGGGGAGTATGTCGCGGCAGGAGCGCCACCGCCTAGAGTTCTCTCCCCGGCTTAGCCCTACTGTCCGTGCTCTAAACCGGACAGCACAAGCTGAAGCAGGTCGGTCCAACCCACAACAGCCCGTCACGCTCGGCATCCCTGTCCGAGCGCTTCAGGCACCCCCTGCTTGTCCCGCAGGGGCGCGATTGCCAGTCGCTGTTCGAGCTAAGCCGGCCACCGGGACCGGCACTCTTGGCTGCATAGGTGTGAACAGGCTGCACGGGCACTGATGCCCGCGGCCTGCGCGGGCGGGGTTCATCCCGCCGCGTCCCAGACAGGCGCCCGGTTTGCAGCAAAACCTAGCGCCACCACAGATGCCCGGCCTTCCGGGCAGTTGATCAAGTCAACGTCCGTGGTTTTTGACCTCCGACCGGTGGACAATCCGATCATTGGTCGCCGCTGCAGTTTTGAGGCTGAACCCAGCGGCTTCTCGTATCATCTGTTTGAAAAATGTGTTCATCACGCGCAGTTCTCAGCAAATCAAACTATTTTTTGATTTGCTCAATTGCGAGAACTGCGCTCTACCCTCGGCAGACCTGTCTCCGATGCGATCTGCCTATCTCCGAGAGTGTGCACCCTCCCGGCGAACGAGGGGGAGACTGCTTCCTCCCGACCGATTCCGTCTCCGGTGAATCAGGGGGGTTTGCTAGATGGCACGTGCCTGCCCGCTGGACCTTGCGAACAGACATCAACAAGTTCGTGCCTGCCTCGCTGGTCTCTAGCCAACCAGCGGAGCGCTCGGCCGAAGCCTTCGGCTGCTTGCCCGGGCGAAGCTGCGCCCGACCTGCTCCTGTCCTTAAATCTGCCGCGGACCTCAGAACAGGATTTTGTGCATGCTTCCGGTTCCACACGCTGACGGGCAGAAATCAGCGCTCCGACCGGAGAGTTACTCACTCACATAAAGGCCAGTGCATGGTACACCTCGTTTTGTGTGGTGGGGAACTCGCTGCGGATGTGCGCTCCAGCGCCGGCAGGTCGCCCTGCGTCTTTCTTTCGCGACAGCACGCACCCGCGTGGGGCGCAGCACCGCTAGGCGGTGCGACGCCCCAGGTCGGTCCGAGCATCACCGATCAGGCGATCGACCGGCCGCCTGCGGCGTACGCGCTCTGGACGCAGTCGGACACGTCGCCTCCCACGGCCAGTCCGACGCCCGTGCCGCCACCACCGGGCTTGCCCGCATCCTGGGGCTTGGCGGCCTGCTTCTTCAGGAAGGCCTCGCGCATGGCGTAGAGCCGCACGTCGCCGGGCTCCGGCTGGAAGCCGCCGTGGTCGATGCAGAAGACGGTGCCGTCCTCGTAGCACCACGCCGGGCCGCCACAGTCGGGGCACTGCTCCTCGGGGCGACCGCTGGTGGTCTTGAGGCTGCCGGCGATATCCTTGCTCTCGATCTTCTTCATGGCATTTTCCTTTCGCAGATTGCCGTGCTCCTGCCCTGCGGCAGGAGGGGAGTGTTTCCCCAGCCAGGTCCCTTGCCGACCTGGCCAGCACCGGACCGCTGACGCCACCCTGTTCTCATACCACCATGTCATGGAAGGAGCGCAGCGACGAAGAATCTCGCCGTTTGAACGCGCTCCGATGACCCTTCGCTTCGCTCAGGGGGACATGATGTGCCTCAGGGTGACGTCACTCGACCTGGCCCCACCGCAGCACGGTGCGGATCGGGGATTGTCATGGCGGGGCGGGCGCATAGCCATGCGCCCCTACCAGCCTGTGGCTAGCCGCTCGCCGTTGTTGCCTCGCCGCAGGGCGTCCCGCTCAGCGGCAGTAGCCGGAGCCGCACGGGCGGCGCGGACCGCAGGTGTGGCAGGGCGGAGGCGGCGGGGCGCAAGTGTAGCACGGCGGCGGCACCGGCGGGCGGCAGGTGTGGCAAGGCGGCGGGGGGAGTGGACGGGGCGCCGGGACCACCACCACGGGCGGTGGCGGCGGCTGGACGACGACGACCGGGCGCGGGGGCGGAGGCGGCGGCTCGACCACCACCACCGGCGGCGGCACCGGCTC
>DATLZF010000365.1:0-3005 GCA_035574135.1 Candidatus Methylomirabilota bacterium | reverse complement strand
TGCCCCGGATGAGCGAGGCGGTGCCGGTCCGTCCGCAGGCTGACGTAGGACGCAATTGACTCGCGTCGCCCGTCGAAATAGCGTCGGGCCTTCGCCCGTAGGCCCGCGTTGCGCATGAGTCGATGGACATGACCCGTTGGGCGAGCTTGGCAGACGCCCGCTGCGTCGAGCCCGCCGTCGCATTGTGATGGCGATGGCGACGCGAAAAGAATGACCGTTGCTGAAAACTTCGCATGAAACCCGGACCGACAACTCCTCTCGCGTGCTGTGTGCTTCTGGGCCTGGGCCTCGCGGGGTGTCAGCGCGAGGAAGCCTCCCAGCCCCAAACCACCGTCTTCCGATTGTTCGACCTGTATCGTCCGGAGGATCTGGCCGGCAAGGTGACGCCGGAGGACGCCGGTTGGAAACGAACGGAGTGGCGCGCGGCCGACATGGCGCGGTGGGAGCCGCCTGCGTCGTCCGGGACGGACGCAACCCCGCCGCCGGCCGCGAACATGGCGGCGATCCGCTTCCGGGCGCTCAATGATGCGGGCGAGCTCCGGGTCGAACAAGGCCAACTTGCGGGGGTGAGCAAGGGGCCTGCGCCGGTCCTGCACTTCGCCCTGAAGGACAACCGTGGCGGCGCCGCATCGGTGAAGTTCATCGAAATGCGCATGAACGTCTCGGGCGCCAAACAACTCTGGCTGCGAACTGAGGGCGGCCCTTCGATTGACGAGGAGGCGATGGTGCGTTGGGCTTCGCAGTCCGAGCCCTGGAACGGCACCAACGACGTGGTCGAAGGAAAGCTCCAGACGTATCGCTTCGAGATTCGCTCGACGCGCGGTCCTCGAGGCGGCTCACGAGGGGATCCACGTCCGCCCGGCGGGGGTGCGCCTCCGGGGCCACCCCGACCCGGTGACATGAATGGTCCGACGGGTGGAGGCGCTCCCAATCCACCGGGCGGTCCGCCCATGGATCCCCCGCCTCGGGGGCCGGGAGGCCGCGGAGGCGGAGACCGGGGGGGTGGCCCGCCGCCGGGTGATGGTGGATCCTCGCGGGGTAGCACCGGGGATCTTCGGCATGTCCTGATCGCCTTCCGGGACGCTGAGTCGGCGAAGTTCGCGATCGAGTCCATCCGATTCGTCACCGACAAGGAGGAGAAGCTGGCCGAGCCATCCGGACAACAATGGGCCGGCTTGGCGGAGATTTATCGCGCCACGTTGGCGGCCAAGACTCCTGAATCCATTCGCATTCCCTTGCGGGCCTTGCCGGAGCGCGCCTGGCTCGACTTCGCATACGGCACGGCGGAGGACGAGCCGGTTCGCTTCCAGGTGGCCCTCGCGCCGCGCGAGGCGGCCAGGGACGCCGCGCCCACCGTCCTCTTTGAGCGCACTGTTACCATTCCCAACCGCTGGCAGACCGCAAAAATCGACCTCAGCCGCTATGCCGGCCAGAGCGTGGTGCTGCACTTCTCGCTCGCGGGCGGGCAGAAAGGGCTCTGGGGCTACTGGGGTAATCCCGTCGTCCGCACCCGCCTGTCCGTCTCGTCCGGCGCCAGCGCACCGGCGACGGCCGCCACCGGTCCGATCAGGCCGCGTGGGGTCATCTTTCTGGTGATCGACACGCTGCGGAAGGACCACCTCAATATCTACGGGTACCACCGCGAAACGTTGGTTCATCTCAAGAAGTTTGCCGAAGAGGGCGTGGCCTTCCGCCACGCCATCTCCCAGGGAACGATGACGAAGATCTCCGTGCCCTCGATGGTGACATCGCTCTACCCGCTCACCCACACGGTGCTCGGGTTCGACAAAGGGCTGCCGGCCTCGGCCACCACCATCGCCGAGGTCTTCCGCGACGCGGGCTACGCCACGGTGGCCTACTCCTCCGTGCCCTTCACGGGCAAGGCGAACAACATGCATCAGGGCTACGACGAATTGCACGAGGCCGGCTCGATCTCGGACAACGAGTATCGCAGCAAGACCGCGCGACATTACGTGGACCGGCTCATCACCTGGCTTCGGGAGAACCAGGACGTGCCGTTCTTCGCGTTCCTCCACGTCTTCGATCCGCATTCCCCCTTCCGGCCTCGCCCGCCCTACGACACGCTCTGGGGCGCACCGGGGAGCAAGGACCGGCTGGCCGAACTGGAGGCCGAGATGCGGCAGAAGAAAATCCGCACCGGCATGGACTCCCTGCCCAACAAGGAGGAATACCTGAAGACGGGCAACTCGCCGGATGAATTGCTGAAGATCTACATCGACTGGTACGACGGCTCGATCCGTGGCGTGGATGCCGAGATCGGCCGGCTGCTCGAGGCCTTGCGGGAAATGGGATTAGACCGGGACACCTTGATGGTCTGGGGCACCGACCATGGCGAGGAGTTTTGGGAGCACGGCAAGCTGTTCCATGGCCACAGTGTTTATGGCGAGCTCAATCAGGTCCCGCTTGTCTTCCGCTGGCCGAACAGCCCCGACATCCGCAAGGGCGTGATGGTGGACGCGTTGGTGGAAAACATCGACATCATGCCCACCATCCTGTCACTGGCGGGCCTTACGGGGCCGACCAACATGCAGGGCCGCAGCCTGGTGCCCCTCTTGAATGGCAGCGGGATTGCGACCTGGCAGGAGCGTCCGGCCTTTACGCACGCCATGGTGCGTGATGACCCGCCGCCGGGGGCTCCCCAGGATGGCCCGGGCCGCAACACTCCGGAACGGGCCCACCTGGGCGTCATCGACCGCGGCTGGAAGCTGGTGCGCAAGGAGACCGAGCCCGAGGCGACGGAGGAACTCTTCGAGCATCCGGCCGATCCTCTCGACCTCACCAACGTGATCACGGCCGCCACCGCGCCGGCGCACGTCAAGGCGCTCAACGAAACGCTCGTCGGCTGGAAGACCCGGGCGCACGCCGCACAGCTCCCCAACGACGACACCATGACGCAGCAACTCAGCTCCGAGGAGTTGCGTCGTCTTCGCGCCCTCGGCTACGTCGGCGGCGGCACGCCCCCGCCCCCGCGCACCAATGCCCCT
>DATLZF010000364.1:0-3676 GCA_035574135.1 Candidatus Methylomirabilota bacterium | reverse complement strand
AATTGACGACCATGCTGACCCAGGCCACGGACTGAAGGATGGCCCAATGCCCGCCGATGGCGCCGATGAGCGCCATGACGGTTAAAATTTGAGCCAGCTTCGTTCGCATGAACCGGTGGAGTGTTGATGCCGGCTGGCCGGAAGTCAATTCATCCGTGCGTCGAAGCACACGGCGGCGCCGTCGTTGTTGCGGCAGAAAATCCGCCCGCCCGCCAGCACCGGTTCCGCCCAGGACTTGCCGCCCAGCACCTGGGCGCGGGCCGCAACGCGCGGTCGGGTGCCCGCCAGATCCAGCACCACCAACTCGCTCTGCCGCGTCAGCACGATCATTTTGTCGTCCGCCACGGTGAACACGCCCTTCTCCACCTCGTCGGTGGTCCACCGCGGTTCGCCCGTCATGGCGTCCAGACACACGAGCTGATGATCGTTGCGCCGGGCGTCGTTGAAGGCAATGAGCCCGCCGCGCCACAGCACCGGCGAGTTGAACAGCAAACCAAGGTCCGTCTTCTGCCAGAGCACGCGGACCTGGCCCGTGGACCAATCCACCCGTGCGGTGCCATCGGAACCCGTGTTCGAGATGAAGGCCGAGGTCCCGGCCAGCGCCGGAGTGATGGTGTTGCAGAAGTCCCGCGTCGTGGTCCGGTGCGCCGCCAGGCGCGCGCCCGTGGTGGCATCGAAAAGAACGAGTTCCTCGCCCTGAAAGACCGCCAGGGCCGGCCGTTCCCCGAAACGCGTGAGCCGGGCTGAGCTGTAGCCCGCTTCGCTCGTGCCGGCGCGCCAGCGCACGCGGCCGCTGGCCGCCTCCAGCGCCGCCACCCCGCCGTTCGTGCCGCCGGGTTCGAGGAAGATCAGCCCGCCCGCGACCAGTGGAGACTGCGCGTAGCCGTACACGGGACGCTTGCCCCCCAGGGCCCCCACCAGATGCGTGCGCCAAAGCACGCGCCCGGTGGCTTCTTCCAAGCAGAAGACATCGCCCTCACGACTCAACGAAATCACGCGGCCGTCGGCCACCGTCGGCGTGGCGGCCGGCCCGTGTGGCACGACCGACATGGGGTGATTGGTGGAGGCACACGGGTAATCGAAATGCCACTGCACGCGGCCATTGTCGGCATCCAGGCACCGTACGGTGTCGGTCTCGTTCGAGTTGCCGAGCGTGAACACCCGCCCGGCGCGCACGGCAAACGAGCTCAACCCCCGGCCCAGGGAGGCGCGCCAACGGATGGGCGGGCCCTCCTTGGGCCAGTTGGTGACGGCGAACGATTCCGCCGACACGCCGTCGCGGTTCGGACCGCGAAAGCCCGGCCAGTCCGTTCCCGGGGCGACCAGCGGAATGATTTCAAGATCGGCCAACTTGCCATCCGGCCCCTCGCCGCCGACGGCCAGCAATTGCCCCGCAGGGCCGGGCACCAGCCGGTGAAAAAAGCGCGGCGTGCGCAGCCGGGCGAATTCCTCCCAACCATCCCCGCGTAGCCGCGAAAAAAGAATGAAAAGGGTCGGCAGAAAGCCTGGAAAGGGTGCATGCCGGAGGCGGCGGCTGGCCCCGGCAGGCGGCCTGCCGCTGCACGGCACCGCGACGGCCGGCCACGCGCAGCGATTGAACTTGCGCTTTTTTTCGCGCCTGGGTTTAGTGGCGTCAGCCCACTGGGCAACGAACGCGCACGCCTCGCAAGGCTCTCGCGTGCGGAGGGCGGCAGTTTATCTGCCGCCCTCACCTTTTTAAGTCGGCGCGGGCGCCGGCTTCCCCCGGCGCACGTTAGGCGACATCCGGCCGCCGGGTGGCCGGATGGCTACTCAGTAGCCCCACGGGCCAGCCTGTCGGTCTCACACGTTCTGCCATGCCGATCCGTCCCAAACCTTGTGCCGAAACTTGTTTGGCAAAGCCGCCCCACGGTCGGAAACCCAGTAGCCAACGGGGCGGTTGGTCGGCAGGGTATCGACGACGGCCGGGCGGAACTGGACCCAGGTGCCGGGTGTCCCGGCCGCCGTGCAGCAGTAGTGCGCCCCAAGGGAGTCAATCCACACCTCGTCCAGAACGTAGGTGCCCGTGGTGGGGGGGCCAACCACGGTGTTGGGCGCACCGTTGACGTAGGTGGGCTGCATCTTCCAGATGCGACGCGCCAGAACCTCGAAGTTCTGCTGGCACGCGACTTCGGGGTCGCTGACGCCCTGGACGTCGAGGAGTTCTCCGGGTTGGTTTTGCATAGGGAGGTCAGGGTTCGCGGGTCAGTTTGAGGTCGATAAACCAGGTCGAAAGCAGCCCGTTGGCTTTGCCGTGGGCGCGGACGATGAAGCCGTCCAATGGCGAGGTGTTAAACCAACTGGCGCCGGTCAGGGTCGAGTAAGTGACGGTGTAGCTCGACTTGCTGCGTCCCACTTCGACGGTGCGCTTGACCAGGCTGTAAACCACCGCGCTGCCGTTCGCGCTGAAGGCTACGGCGTCACCATTGGCGCGCAGGGCGAGCTGGAAGTCATCGGTGGTGGCGTTGACGACGTAGAGGAGCGTGCCCGGTGGTAGTTCGGGCGGAAGGGTGGCTCCGTCAAGGTAAAGCTTGGCGCCGTTGGCCAGGCCGTGGGAGGTCTTCTGCACCTTGTCGGTGGTGTGGTCCAGAGTGCAACCGATGCCCAGGGTCAGGAAGTCCAGCACGGTCCGCGTCTCGAAGGGTGTCTCCATGAGCCAGGAGTTCTGCCAGGAGCCGCTGACGCCCGGCTCGATGGCGCTGTTGCCATCGACCAGCGAGGTGAATGTGCCGCCTTTGTGGGAGACGCGGTCGTATCGGGAGTATGTCTCGGTGCCGGACCAGGCCGGCGCTTGGACGGCGCGCCACTGCTGCCAGAAGTCGTCGTGGGCCGGATCGGTGAGGTCCCAGCGGAGGTAGATGGTGGCCATGCCGCCGCTGGCCTTGTAGGTTGGATTTTTGGCGTCGCCGTGCAGGTCGGTGGCGTTCTGGCAGCGGCGCAGGTTGGCCGGCGGCAAGGGGCGACGGGCGCGGGCGGTGATGACGTGAGTCTGCTCGCCGATGCTGGACAGGTCGCGCTCGTTGTCATCCACGAAGGGCTGGACTTTGAAGGTGGCGACCATGCCCAGCGCGAATCGTTTCGAGGTGAACGGCGATAGATCGCGTCGCGGGAAGATGAACGCTTCGGAGCCAGCCGGGTGGGCCAGTCGGATGGTGTCGAACATGCCCCGGATGGCGTAGCAGCGGAACTGGGTGCCCGAGACGAGGGTGGCGGAGACCAGCGAGAGGATTTCCGCGCCCAGCAGGATCAGGTAGCGGCCGTCCAACGCCTCGTCCAGTTCTGGGGTCTCGAGGTCGTTGTCGGCGCTGTTGACGTTGAGCAGGAAGCCCAGCCGGGTGTCGATTTTGTCGGTGTCGGCGGGATAGTCGGCGGCGAGGGTGCCGCGCACGGCGAAGGTGTTGTCGGTGCGGATGACGTTGAAGCTGGAGGCACCGCGTTTGAGATAGACGTTGTAGCCGTTGGTGAAGAGGTCGCCGCGGACCATCACGGCCGCCAGAGTATGGGGCGGGCGTTGATCGCCGCCCGAGGTGGGCAACGCGAGGCGCAGCGGGGTCTCGAAAATCTTGGTGGCCAGGGCCGCATCGGCCGTGAGGTCATCGCCGTCGCCATAGAGGTCGTCGGCGGTGCCATAGAGGGGCGCGTTGAGGTATCCGCGATC
>DATLZF010000363.1:0-6756 GCA_035574135.1 Candidatus Methylomirabilota bacterium | reverse complement strand
CGGCGGCCGGGGCGTTCATGGCGGTGATGTTTGCCCTCCGCCCCCGGGGCGGGCAAGGCATTTGTTACGTGTTCGTATTAAACCGGGACGCTGGTGTGCCCGCCAACTGTCGTCCCCACCGCACGTGCCGCGCCGGAGGGCATCCGCCCAGGGCACGCCCCGCTCCGCGACAAGGGCATGCCAACCGGCCTGCCGCACCGCGCGAGCCCAGGCGTCAGTTCGGCTTCGCACCGGAGGGAGCCGGCGCCGGCAGCACCGGCAGGGCTTCCGGTTTGCGCGCGCGCAGCCGTGCCTTCCACTGACCGTTGACCTCCTCGACCAAGGTCTTCGGCGCAGGCCGAACGCCTTCGAGCGGAGAAAAATAAACGGGCGGCGGCGCCTTGAGCTCATGCACCTTGACCTCCCCGTTGTCCTGCGCATGGGCGAAGATCAGCGCGTCCGACAGCAGGACCAGGTAGCCCTCCGCGTGAATCCGAAAGGTGCCGCTGCCCACCGCCACCACGCCGTTGGAGATCTTCACTTGATAAGTGGTGCCAAATCCGGATTGGTTGCCCTGGCCCACGAACTGCCCGGCCGCCAGCGTCAGTTGCACCTCCTGCACCTGGCCCGTCACAGTCTCGGAAAGTTCGAGTCGGCTCAGGGTGAGAACGCTGTTCTGGGTCAAACGAATCGTTCCGACGTTCCCGCCCAGGAACACATCGACCGCCGACTTCGGCCCCGTCTTGATGGTGGCACCAACAGGTATCGTTCCGCCGGCGGGCAACGGTTCGGCAGCCTCACTGCCCTGAACGAGAACGGCCTGCCCGGTGAGACCCCGCACCACGGCGGCACCGGGCGCCGCCGCCGCCGGGGCCGGGGACAGGCAGAGGTGGACGACAAAAGCGATGGCCAGGAGCTCTGGCATGCAAAGGCAAGGACGCATGTTCGTAAGGCACATTTTGCGGCGGGATGTTTGCCGCGACTCACCGTCGCTGACAAGTTTCTTCACGGCCCTGCGAGGTCAACCGCCCCGGCATTCTCTTGCCCCCGGGCGCCGGCTCGGGCCGGCGCGATCCGCCCTCGCCTGCTTTCGCTTTGGGATTGTCTTCATCCCGCCTCCCCGCTTCAACCTCGGCTTGTGAAAATCATTACCGAGCCGCGTTGCACCGACTACTCTCAAGCCGGCCACCCCGAGCGCCCCGCGCGCATCAGCCGCACGGTGGAGAAGCTCCGGGCGCAGCACGAGCTTTCGCTCACCTGGGGCGAACCGGCCACCGTCCCTCGTGAAGCGCTGCTGCGCGCTCACACGGCCGAGCACCTGGCGCGCGTACAGGCCGCGGCAACGGACTTCGACGGCGACACACCGGCCCATCCCGGCATCTATGAACACGCGATTCGATCCGTCGGAGCCGCCTTCGCGGTGCTGACAGAGGCGGCGCGCGGCGGAAAAGCGTTCAGCCTGATGCGGCCGCCGGGACATCACGCCACGCGGGACCAGGCCATGGGCTTTTGCTACTTGAACTCCGTGGCCGTGACGGCTCTCGAAGCGCAGCAGCGCGGCTTTGCCAAGGTGGCCGTGTTCGACTTCGACGTGCACCACGGCAACGGGACGGAGGCCATCCTGCTGAACCGGGAGAGCACCGCTTTCTTCTCCATTCATCAGCACCCGTGCTACCCGGGCACCGGCACAGCCGACGTCGGTCGCAACTGTTTCAATTTCCCCGTCGCCCCGCGCACGCCGCGCGAGGAATACCGCAAGGTGCTCTCGCGGGCACTCGAGGGCGTGCGGCGGTTCAAGCCCGAACTCGTATTGGTCTCGGCCGGGTTTGACGCTTACGCGCGCGACCCGCTCGCCCAAGAGACGCTCGAGGCTGAGGATTACCAATGGCTCGGGCGCGAACTGGCGGGACTGTCCGTACCGCTGGTCCACGTGCTGGAAGGCGGCTACAGCGACGACCTGCCGGAATTGATTCTTGCCTACCTGCGCGGAGTGACGAGCCGCTGAAACACCACCGCGCGCTTCAGCGCACCGGCGCGACGGCCGGCGGATTACCCCGCAGCGTCGTCAGGTAGGCGATCAAGTCGCTGAACTCCTCCAGGGTCAGCGCCACCTGCAATCCCTCCGGCATGAGCGACAGCGCGCTGACTTGGCGGGATTTGATCGCCGCCCGCGGCAGCTTGTGCTCGCGACCGGTGGCGTCGCGCAACGTCAGCGTGTCCGTCGTCTCGCCCTTGATCACACCACTGAACTCCTCGCCGTCCGCCATTTCGATGGCAATCTGTTGATACCCCTCTCGCACGGCCCGGCTCGGATACAGAATCGCCTCGGCCAGCGCCCGGCGATCAAACTGCGCGCCGGCGCCGCTGAGATCCGGGCCGAGATCACTGCCCTCGCCCGCCACACGATGGCAGCCGGCGCAGTTGACACCACCGGCATCGCGAAACAACCGCCGTCCCCGGACGGGATCACCGGAGGTCTGGAGTGCGGCTTTGAGGTACTCCTCCGGCGTGTGCTGCCGGATTTGCCGGGCGAACAACGGTCCCCGCTCCGCCTCCTGGTGCCCGGCGTAAATTTGTCGCAGCTCCGTCAGGGCCTGTGGCGGCAGCGAGTCAGCGCGGGCTTCTATGGCCTTCAACACCTTTGCGCTGAGGTTGCGAATGGCCAGATGCGCGGCGTCGCGCAACGGCGGGCTTTTCGACGCCAGCCCGGCCAGCAGCACGTCCAACGCGCGTTCGTCCGGCGTCCGCGTGAGGGCGGAATACGCCTCGGCACGCAAGGCTTCGTCGGCATGAGCCTTGAGCAACGCGGGCACGGCCTCGCGCGACTTGAGCTGCCCCAGCGCTTTTACCGCGGCCAGGCGCACCTCGAGCGCGGGGTCCGCCAGCGCAGCATCGAGGACGGCCAACGAACCCGGCCCTTCCAGCCGTCCCAGCGCCGCCAGCACGGCGGCGCGCACGGTCGGCGCCGGATGGGAAACGAGCGACCGGATGGCGTTCGTCGCCGTCGTCGCGCGCAGCGTAGCCAGGGCGGCGATTGCCCGTGCCTGACTGTCCGCGGTCGCATCGCGTGCCCTCAGCAAGTCGATCAATGCCCGAATTGCCCGCTCTCCCCCAATTGCCTCCGCGGCAGCGATGGCCGCGGCCATGATGTCCGGGTGGGTGCGCCGCGCGAGTTCTTCCAGCGCGAGGCCGAGCGCGTCGGCATCCTTCATGGCGCCGAGAGCGCGCAGAATGGTGGCCCGGCTTGCGGCGTCCGGCTCCCGGCCATAAACCTCGCGCAACGCGGGCGCCGTACCGGCGTCGCGAGCAGCGGCCAGCCCCTCGATGCAGGCGCGCCGCAAGGCATCGTCCCGCTCTCCCAGGCCCGCCCGGAGCGCAGCGAGCACGGCAGATGTGCCGGACCACGACTCGGTCTTGGCGGGCGGCGGCTGCAAGGCGGGATGATACGCCCACCACTCGCCCTTCCATGCCGGCGGCCGATGGTGCAGGGCAACGACCAAGTCCAGAGCCACGCGACGCACGCCGGGTTGGCGGCGCTGGTCGCGGAACAGGCCGAGGAGCACTTCGAGCAGGCGGGTGTCATACGTTTCCCGCAACGCGAATAATGTTCCTTCCCGGACGCGTTCGCTGGGGTTTTCCAGGCCTGCCGCGATCTCACTCCACGCGGCAGGACCGTTGGTGCCAATGCGATTCAAAGCGGTGAACACGGCGAACCGCGTGAACGCATCCGATTCCTCCAAAGCCGCCAGCAAATCGGGCACGGCTTCGACGGGCCCCAGGCGGCCCAGGGCGGTGGCGGCGTGGAACCGCACGGACGCATCCGCGTCGCGCAAGCGTTCGCGCAGAGCGGCAACCACCGCTGCGTCCGGCTGCCAGCCCAGTTGGCGCACCGCTTGTCGCCGCACCCGCGCGTCGAGGTCGCGACTGGCGCCCACGATGACATCGCGCTGGCCACGCCCGCCGTCCAGGGCATGGAGCGCCCACAGCGCATGGATGCGCGCCAACGCGGGCGCGGCGGCATCTCCCAAAAGGCCGGCCAGTTCGCGGGCCACGGCCGATCCCCGCACGGAGGCCACTTCAGCCAGACGCCGTTGCGACATCAGCCGCACGCTGCGCGCGGGATGAGCAAGGCCACGGAGCAATTCTGCGGTGTCAGCGACAAAGGGCCGCCCCATTGCTGCGGCCGCGTACCACGCGGGTTTGGGTTGGGCGTGATCCGGCCCGGTCCAGGTCAGCCTGAGCAATCGCCCCACGTTCACTGGCGCCTTTTCATCGCGATGCTGCCAGTCGCAGATGTAGAGACTCTTCCCGTCCGGCCCGAGCGTGATGCCCACGGGACGGAAATCGCCCGGCGGATTCGGAAAAAGGTCCTCTATGGCCACCGCGCGGAAGGTGCCGCCCTCGCGCTCGACCCGCACGCGCATGATCTGGCGCTTGCCGAAGTCGGAGAGGAACACGTTGCCGTGATACTCGGGCGGTAGCGCATCCTCGGTGTAGGCCAGAGCTCCGCAGGCTGCCCCCGCCCCGTAATCGGCCATCATCCACAGCGTGTAGGGGCGCCGGGGGATGAAATCGTGGGGATAGCCATAGAAGCCCGCCTCGACCATGTGCGTGAACCGGCCCATCCAGTCGTGCTCGTCCGTGTTGTCGTAGGTGAAGATTTCGTCCTCGGCGTCGAGAGCCACATCGAGGATGTTCCGCACGCCGTGGCAGAAGACCTCCAGGCGCGAGCCATCCGGGCGCAGGCGGAAGACGCCGCCACTGAACAAATCCGCCCGCGAACCGTCGGTGCCCTGCGCGCCGTGCAGCCCCTTGTCCCCGCACGCCACGTAAAAGAACCCGTCCATCGCCAACCGGAAATTCGCCGGGACGTGATCGTTCCAGCCCAGCGCCCACGGATCGGGTAGCGTCTGCTCAATCAAATCGCGACGGTTGCGGCCCACCCCGGCGTCGTCGTCAAACACGCTGAACTTCGGATTGTGCAGCACGTAGAGACGACCTTCCAGATACTGAAGCCCGAACACGGCGAACAGCTTCTCCGCGAACACCGTCATCCGCCCATCCGCATGCAAGCACAGGATGCGCCCCTCGGCCGCGTCGGCCCGCGGTGAACTGATGTCCATCGGATCCTCGGCCACGAACACGCGGCCGTCGGGAGCGCAGGCGACGACGGACGGATGCCGAATGCGCGGTGCCTCGGCCACGAGTTCCAGTCGCCACGGAGCCACCGGTTCCGGCAAGGGCGACGCGCCGACGCCCCGCCCCGCCAGCGCGACCAGCAGCACCCCGGCTCCACGGGTCAATGCGTCTTTGACCCGGGAACGCGCGGGGATGCACCGCCCCTCTTGCCCGATCTCGCGACCATGGATGGAACCCGTCTTGCGTTGCATCGTCAGAGTGCCGCCAGCAGACACCATTGCGACCGGACTGTCGAGGCCGACCAATGAAGCGAGAGCCCCTGGACACACTCAGGGGAAGCGACATCCCGAGGCGAAGCGCAACGACGCCGGCAAGACCGGCGACGAGACCCGACCCCGCTCAACTCTTCTTGCGCCGGCTACGCCTTGCGTCCCATCTCGCGGCGTCGAAGTCTCCTGCCGGCAATCCCGAAGCGGTATTTTTCCAGGGAGGGGGAACGAAACCGCCCGGTGGCTTGATCGGGTGCGTTCAAGCCGCAGTCCCTCCGAGGCTCCGCGCGTTCACTCCATCGTCGTACACAGAACCACCGCCGCGCTCGCTCACGGCCACCTTTGGAGTAGGCGCGTGCTCGCGGCATTCTCGCTTTGGTTCCGCATCTGGGTGTACCCGGCGTTGGCTGGCAACTGTTGTAATTGAAGTGCGGTCGCAATGGACCAAGTGGCGCACGCTTCTCCGGGGTGTCGCCCGGCTCCCACGGGCCCGACGCAGCCTCCCGGTAAAGCCCCAAACGTACGCAAAGCGCACTTCCTGGGTGTCCAGAGGGGCATGGTCATCCGTCCGTGGGCGACAATCGGCCGGCTCAGATGGCTCGGTTCAGGAAGCCGGCGAGCAGCTCCCTTGCGCCGAGCCACGGCCGACTTCGTCGCCAACACACAACACGCTACAATCGGCAGCGGCCCCACAGCGCCCGAGTCCACAAACGGCCTGGGGACTACGGGAACCAACTCAACCAACCCTGACGCCGCGCCCGCCTTCTCCCGCGGCCAGTTAACCCACGCCAGGCCCACTGCCCGACGATGGCGTCGAGTCCCTTGTGCTACGGTTTGGCAGGGTCCCGCTTCTGCGCATCGCCCACCGCTTTGCCGCCCCCCTCGGACGCCTTCGCTCCGATTCGAATTGAGGCGGCCTCCAGTTTGCCCTCGGCGGTCGGCCGATACTGTCCCCCGATTTCATCGCCGACTTGCGCGTCCTCAAAAGTAGCCGGCTTCCCGGCCTTGGTGAACCTGGTCTCAGCCGTGGTGTGGAACACTCTTTTCCCAACGGTGATGGTTCGAGCTTTTGGGTCCAACGCCGAGATTTTGCCACGAAATGGCATCGCTCTGGATTTTGCGGAGCCTCCTTGTTCGACGCCAGGGGACGGCGCAGGGCCATCGGCGGCTCGGGTTGGGACGGTGAAGATGGCAGTGCATGCGCACAGGACCCCAACATAGAGTAGTGTCTTCATGAGATTTGGTCTTTCCTTGCGGGCGGAGCTATAAAGCCACCGATGGCCGTTTGCCAAGAAGAAATTCTCGCCTTTGCTGTCGGTTGAGAACAACGCCCCATGCGAGCCAGCCGTTGAAAGCTCAGCCGGTGTCA
>DATLZF010000362.1:0-9907 GCA_035574135.1 Candidatus Methylomirabilota bacterium | reverse complement strand
TGCGCTGACATGAACGAGAGCCACCCAATGGTCATTTGGAACCGCCTGGTCGGGCGGGCGGCCAATCGCCTTCCGCTCCGGGTCGTCCGAGCGCAACCCTGCCTGAGTTTATGAAGAACCGATCCGTTCCCCAGAAATCGCACCGCCACCGCTTCGCTCTCGGATTGGTGGTCGCCATTCTCACGACGTGTGGAGCCCCGGCGCTGCACGCTCAAACCTATTCCCCCGTGGGCACGTGGGACTGCGTGCTTTCCGGCGGCAAGGTTGGCACAGCCCGCATCACCTTTAACGCGGATTACACCTTGGATGGGATTCAGATCCGATACTCGAGGTCCTCCAAAGGTGCTGACTCCAACCCGCGTGGAGGCACCGACAACCGGGGAGAGACTGAGGAAACAAGCTCCGGTTCAGGCACCAATCTGTATGGGGGGGCCATCCTTGTCGGTGAGTGGGGTTATGACAGCGAGAACCGCGTGGTGGGCTACATTGCGGAGGTATCAAGCGGCAACACGAACGAGGTTTCGATCCAGGGCACGGCTCGCGCAAGCTCGAGGTTGACTCTCAGGGGCTCGGCCGGCGGTGCCAACTTCACCATTCGGGGGCAGCCGACCGATCTGGGGGGGCTGACCGACATTTCCGGCGATTACGCGGCTTTGGGCAGGCACGGGGAAGTGCCGTTCACCGAGTTCCTGCAATTCGACAATGTCTCCAACGGCGAGTATGATATCGAGGGCACGGGCCCGGGCTATACGTTGACGGGATTTGCGTTGCTGGTCCGGCAGAACCAGCTCGGCATGTATCTTGAGCGTACGGTGGGCAGCAACGTGGTCATCACGGCTGTGTCGGGACCCATTAAGATCAACGCCAACCCGCGCACGGCGAACCTCAAGGGTACGGACGAGGCGGGGGGCGTCCGCTACAAGCTCGTGCGGCAGGTTCCGTAATCACGCACTCAGCTTGGTCGCCAGGCCGGTCCTTGTTCCCGGTGAACATGGGCCGGTCTCATGTTTTCCGGTCACGGGCGCGGGACTCCGTTATTGACCCGAGGGGAGTTCGCTCTTGACCCTGGCGGGTCCGTTTCCCAGCCTAGGCATCGATGGTTCAGCTTGAACTGGAAACGAATGGAGTGTTGATACGAAAGGCAGACGACCATGGCTAAAGCAACGAAGAAGAGGGAGGTTTTCACTCTCGTAGATCCCCAGGCCCGAGAGGTCAAACTGGTGGGCGATTTCACGACATGGGAGAAGGAACCGATCGCCCTCAAGCGGCACAAGGACGGCCTTTGGAAGGTTACGGTCCCTTTGAGCCCGGGGCAGTACGAGTATCGGTTTGTGGTCGATGGACAGTGGCGGGACGACAACCAGTGCCAGGTTCGGCGGCCCAATCCCTTCGGCGCGCTGAATTGTGTTCGGGAGGTCAGCCCTTGACCGGATCGCCAAGGTCCGTTGGCAGATCTCGCCGGGATCGCGTCGACTCGGTGTTTACTCGTTGATGCCCCAGCGCGGAGTGGCAGGGTGTGTGCGCAAAATGTCCTCCAGCACGGGGGTCACCGTCTTTTCCCGGGCCCACAGTCTGGAAGCGTCGAACTCGGGTGGGCGGGCGTTCAGGTTAAACGTATTGCAGAAGAATTCGAGGTGCGCGGCGCGCGCCATGCGGTTGAGGGAAGTCCGCGCCGGAGCCGGATCACTGTGCGACTTGTTGTCGGTTCCCAAGAAAACGACGAGGGCACCGTGGCTCGGCAGGCGCCGACTCAGGCACTCGGCCAGCCATCGTTCGAGGTTGGGCGGAAGCTGTGGACGTGCCCGGATGGAAACGACGATCATGTTCGCCTCCGCCGCCGCCCCCACGGCTTGGCGCAACAAGGTGGGCTGGCTCAGGCAGTCGAGCTTCCACCACGAGCCCTGGAAGTTGTAATCATCCAGCAGTTGCTGGGCGAGATGGTCATACAGATGCAGCGCCCGTTCGCGAGTCTCCCTGTCTTCGTAGGCCACGGCGAGATCGAACGGACACTTGGATTCCCAAACAATATCTCGGAGCGGAGAGTGCGGGGCGGATTCATTCATAGGGCGACACTGGCCTGGGGGTCTTGCACATCGTTCGGCCGGGTGCTCGAGGGCATTTCCGGCGGAGATGGGCGGTCACGTTTCATGGTAGCAACGGTGTCGAAACAGTTAGCGCCCCGCCGTCGCGCAGAGCAAGGAGTGCCTCTACGGAGGGGCGCGATCCGCACCACTACGGAGGGGATTACCAAGTGGGGCGGAAGCTACGAGTGCGCGCCGCGCACCGCCCCTCAACGCCCGCCCCGCGCCATTGCGTAGGGGCCGGTCCAGCGGGTGCGATAGCTTTGCATCAGCCCGTCGGTGGGAAAGGTCGGCCGGGGCTGCTTGCCGTAGCGTTGGGCGTCCATGCCATGCCAGGGGAGAGGCTCTATCTGGTCTCCCAGTTCGCAATGGAAGTCCGCGTCCTTGTCCCAGCCCGAGCAAAAGAGGAAGTAATTGCGGATCGATCCCCGCGGGGCGGGCGGCAACTGGGCGGCGGGAAAGGTGAGAGTCAATTCATCGCCGCCGTTGATCAACGCCAGTGCGTTGTCCTTGTCCCGAATAAGATCGAGGACGTTGCCGTAGCGCGTGCACCAGCCGGCGGGAGTGATGCGCCACGGCGGGCGGTTGCGCACGCGTGCGTAGGCCGGGGTGAGCGGGCGATCCGAGGGCCAGTCCTCGAACTCGCTGTAGCCGCGCCAGTGCAAGTCGGCGGTGGCGGGTCTCAGGCGGTGCACGACGGTGGGCGCGTCCGCCATCCGTTCGAAGAGGGCGATGCGATCCCAGTGGATTTCAAACGCTGTGGCCAGCCGCAGTTGGCGGGTGCCGGAGGGCAGTTTGCTGGCGAGGTCGATCAGGATCGTCTTTGTCTTGCCGGCCGGTGCGCCTGCGGTGACTTCGACCGGTCGCCATCCTTCGCGTCCGTCAGCATCGATCACCAGCGCCTCCAATTGCGGAAAGGGGAAAGGGAGATCCGGGTTGTGGGAAGCGGCCACGTTGGCCATGCCGCCGCCGAAGCGCAGCCAGCCGGTGAGAGCCAGCACCCAGGGTCGCTGCGGATCGAGCGGCCCGAAATCGAGGCTGACGCTGTGAGGTTCCGCCAGACCACGCAATTGCGGCGCCCGCAGTCGGGGCGGAGAAACCCGGCGATCGTCCGTTTCGCGGAGCAGGGCGGCCACGTCCGCACCCTCGTGATTCGTCGCCGCCAGCAGGGGGCGCGCCTGGTGCAACGTAACCAGTTCGTGCCGGGGGAACGGGGGCCCGGGCACCAGCTTGCTTGTGGCGTGCACCTCGGTGCCGAAAGGATGATCCACCACGACCAACTGCGCTTGATCCAGGTAGAGGACCTCCCGCAGTTCTTCTGTGATCTGGAGAATGAGGTTCCCGTCTCGCGGGCGAAACGTGGCGTCGGTGCCGATCCAGACGAATTCATCGGGATCGGCCTCGACGAACCGATGGTCGTTCACCCGCAGGCCGAGTGGCGCCGCCCCGAGCAGATCGGTGACAAATCGGAAACGTTCGCCGTCCCAAGCGTAAAGATAGGGGCACGAACCCGTGGGGAGTTGCAGCTCCTCCATTGCGAGCACCTGCGGGCATTCCACCTTGACGTCGATCGAGTTCACCGCCAGATCGAACCAGCGCAGTGTCAGCGAATCGATCTGCCGGTGCCGACCCACGCCGATCTCGATCGGCAGACGGGAGACGGTCCGAATCGTTCGCCAGCCGCCAGCCGTGGCCTCGAGCCGGACGCCCAGACCGCTCGGATTCGAGCGATGGCCAAGGAGCCGGAGCTTGATTTGGTGGTTGGCGTTGGCGCCGTCGTTGCGCAGCAATTTCAAACCACCGTCCAGTCCGCAGAGCAGGAGATCCGTGTCGCAGTCGCCATCAAAATCCGCCGTTTCGACCGATTGAATCGCCTCGGTGCCGAGGCGGTCGAGTCCGGTGACGCGGGTGACGTCTTGGAACCCGGCCTGCCCTCGGTTGCGCCAGAGGCGCAGGCCGTGGCCGACCGCGCACAGGTCGAGCCAGCCGTCGTTGTCGTAATCCACCAGCCGCAAGGCGGTGGGTTCGAACCCGCCCAGCGGCACCGTGAGCCGTTGATCCAGATCCTTCAGCACGCACTCCACGCCGCGGTCCGTGGCCACCAGCAGGTCGGTGCGCAGATCATTGTTGATGTCGCCCGTGACGATGAGGTGCCCGGTGGGCCAGGTGGCGGGCGAGTTCGTGGGCGTCAGCGGTCCGCCACGCAGTTTGGTCAGGAGCAATGGCGGCTGTCCGGTGCGCGCGATGAGCACGTCGTTCAGATCATCGTTGTTCCAGTCATCCAACACGATCTGTGTCGCTCCGCTCAAGGTTGCCGGCAGGCCGGAAGTGGCGGTGTGATCGCGGAAATAAAAATTGCCGAGATTGCGGAACATCTTCGCGCCCCGGCCGTCGGCATCGAGGGTGAACAGGTCCAGCTTGCCGGTGAAGTCCAGGTCGGCCAGTCCGCCCGCTTTCGCGCCCAGATTCGTCAGCCCCGTCATGCGGGTCACCTCGGTCACACCGGCGTTGGTGGCGAACCGGAAGACATGCGACTGCGCTTCGCCCAGCACGATCACGTCGTCGAAGCGGTCCTGGTGCAGTTCGGCCACCAGCATGGTGTGGTAGCGCGCATCCGTCGGACCTGGCAAGCGGGGTCCGTTCGGTCGGAAGGTTCCGTTCGAGTTGCTCAGCAGTTGGAAGCCGCCGTCGGCGACGCAGACGAAGAGATCGCCCAGACCGTCGTGATTCGCGTCCACCACGCCGACGGGGCCGCGCCACGCCGACCCATCCGGGATGGTGGCGGCCGTCGCGTCGGCAAACGTCACCTTGATCCCCTCCCGGTCGGGCTGTTCCAGCTTGAAGGGCAGTCGGATCTGCGTGTGGCGGCTGCGTTCGTAGGTGGCGGGGGTGGTGGGGACCGAGGGTTTGCGGCTGGTGATTTGGCGGTGCTTTTCCAGGGCCTGATTGGCTTCCTCCCGGCGGCCCGCTCGCATCAATAGTTGACCCAGCCTGTAGTGCGCTGCTGGATGCTCCGGATCCGCGTCAATGGTCTCCTGAAAAGCCGTCAGCGCCTCTTCGGTGTGGTTCAATGCCTGATGGGCGAGGCCCAATTGGAAGCTCGCCGCCGCCACGGTGGGATCAAGATCGCGAGCCTGCTGCAATTCCTTGAGTGCAGCCTCGGCTTGTTCCTGCCGGAGCAAGGCGCAGCCCGCCACGAAGTAGGCTGCGGCGGAGTGGTTATCCAACTTCAACACCTCGCGGGCGTGGTGCAGAGCCTCGGCCGGCCGATTATCGAGGAGCAGGGCATTGGCAAGATTCAGATGCGCGTCCGGGTGGGTCGGGTTCAGCCGCAGTGCTTCGGTGAACGCGGCCACTGCTCTGGCCGACTCGCCCTTCTCGTAGTAATTCCGACCGGCATTGGAAAGGCGAGTGAACGGGTCCGCGTCGCCTCGTTTGCAGCCGGGGATGAGGCACAGCAAGAACAGGAGACCGACGAGAAGGTCGAAAGCCGACCTGCTTTCGCCGTGCGGACGTGAGCGAGCGGACGGCGTGGTCATGAACATGGGCGCAGGTTCGTCATGTGGTGTTCCGTTGTCGCAACTTTTCGGCCCCGGCACAACTCGCAATGCGGTCACCGTGCGGATCGCGCATGGCCGGCCTGACCGGCATCCGGCGCCGCCGGGCCCTGTCCAGGGGCGAGGCTTCGCCGCCTTCGTTTTCGGTCAACTTTCGCTCAGCGCCACCGCCCGGCCGGTTTGGACGGATTGTTCCTCCGCCGCGCAGAGCTCGATCGAAGCCAGTCCATCGGCGGGCGTGACGACGGTGGGCGGTCGGCCGGTACGGATGGCTTCGACGAAGTGGCGCAGCTCGCCGATGTAGCCGTCGCTGCCGTCGCAGGCCACGGTGCGCGGCGCCGCGCCGGCTTCGCACAGCCGCAGCGCCTCCGGTCCGCGGGCGCTGTCGTAGTCGGCCGTCGCCCGCTCGAAGTTGACCGTGTAGCTCATGTTGAAGCCGAAGCCGGGAGTCATGGCCCAACTGCCTTCGGCGTGGACGATTGCCCTGTCCGCCACGCGATACTGGGTGACGACGTGATCGATGGCGCCGCTGAACTTGCTGTAGCCGGTGGCGTAAACGCTCTGCGGCCGGCCGAAACAGAACTGAACGAAGTCCGCGTCGTGCACGTGGAGATCGAACAACGCGCCGCCAGACTCGGCACCGTTGAAAAAGGTGTTTTTCCCCCAACCCGGTGGTTCCGCCACGCGCCGAAACCGCGCGGCCAGCACCCGGCCGTAGGTGCCGGACGCGATGGCCTGCTTGAGCCAGGCCCACTCCGGCCAGAAGCGCAGGCACATCGCCGGCATGAAAAATCCCTTCGCTTGCGCAGCGGCGGCGACGATGGCCCGGGCCGTGGCAACGTCGCGGGCGAGCGGCTTCTCGCAAATCACGTGCTTGCCCGCTCGCAGCGCGGCGATGGTCAGCTCGGCGTGAGCTTTGGTGGGCGCGCAGATGTCGATGGCGTCGAGCGTCGAGTCCTCCAGCAGGTCGCGGTAGTCGCGGGTCGCCTTGACGCCGGTCATGTCGAGGCGAACGGGGTCGCTGGCGCCGACGTTGCCGGCCACCTGGGAGAAGTCGCCGTCCAAATGCCGCCCGCTGGGATTACACAGGGCGGCAATGCGGACGTCCGGTACGCTCCGATAGGCGCGCAAATGCGCGGCGGCCATGAATCCGAGTCCAACGATCCCGATGTTGATCATGAGAGTGATGAGGCAGGGGCCCGCGGCTTCGCCGGCGTCACCGGAGCTTGATGCCCTTGAGTTGCTCGACGAACGCGATGAAGCCCTGCGCCTGGGTCTTGAGCCGCTCGATCAGTTCCGGGTTCTTCAGCCGGCCCGACTCATCAAGCAAATTCCCGATGCCCGGCAGGAAGACTCGCTCCGGGAACAGATAAGCGTTGCGGTAGCCGAAGATCGCCTGGAGTTGTTCGACCGGCCGCAGAGCGCCCCAGCTTCCGGCCGCCAGACCGATGAAACAGACGGGCCGCCGCTCGAAGCTCTCCGGGAACTTCAGCATGTCGATGAAGTATTTCAGCACGCCGGGCATCCCGCCGTTGTATTCGGGCGTCACCACGATCAGGCCAGAGGACCGGAGGATCGCGTCGGCGAACGGTTGGAACGAGGCGGGTTTGGCTGCGTAGGCCCCGGGCGCGAAAATCTCGGCCGGCAACCGGGCGAGGTCGAGCAGATGCAACCTGACCCCGAGATCGGCATAGAGAGATTCCACGTGGGCGGCCACCTTGCGGGTGTTGCTCTCCGGACGGTTCGTACCCGAGATCAGCGTCAACATGCGTGCAGTGTGAGCGCAGAGGCCCGGCCGAGGCAAGACCTCCTGCGAGCCACTGCCCTGTGGGCGAGCGTCGTTGGCTGCCCCGGACCTCGCTTGCCTGCCACCAAGCAGTCGAGGCTCAGTAAAGCCCCGGGATGAAGCGCTTCACACGGCGCGCGTAATCGGCGTAACCGGCGAAGCGCTCCCTCAACCACCGTTCCTCCCGGCGCGCCTTGGCGTCGAAGAAGGGGATTTGTGCCAGCGCCAGCACCACTGCGGGGCCGCTGCGCCACAACACCGCCCACGCGAATCCCAGCAGAATCACCGCAAGGTAAAGTGGATGACGAACCCGGGCGTAGATGCCGCTCGTGACAAGTTCGCCGTCAGCTTTCGGCTTGGGAAACGGCGTGCGATGTCGTCCAAGTTGACGGTCGCCCTCAATTCCCACGCGGGCACCCAGAAGGAGGAGCACCCCGCCCAACAGCCAGTTCCACCAGCCCGACCATTGCGCCCGCCACAACGGCCCGGCCGCCAGCACGGCGAACATCAGGACAAACTGAACCACCACCCAGCCCATGCCGCGGTCGCGCTGCGGTGCATCAGTGCTCATGCCTGACTGTCGTCGTGGGCGGGCGGCTCTGTCATCTCCGTTTTGCCGGCTGGCGCGGAGGTGGTCGGTCGGGGGCCGGTCGCGTGGGCCATGAAATAAAGCACCGGCACCGCCATGCGGCTGATGAGCAGCGACGCAATCTCCCCGGCCATGAGTGCGATGGCCAGCCCCTGGAAGATCGGGTCGGCCAGGATCACCGCCGCACCCACCACCACGGCCATCGCCGTCAGCAGCATCGGACGGAAGCGCACCGCGCCGGCATCGACCACCGCGTCGGCCAGCGACATGCCCTCGCGTAATCGCAGTTCGATGAAGTCCACGAGGATGATCGAGTTGCGCACCACGATGCCGGCGCCGGCCATGAAGCCGATCATCGAGGTGGCGGTGAAGAACGCGCCCATCAGCCCGTGCGCCGGCAGGATGCCCACCAGCGAGAACGGAATGGCCGCCATGACAATCAGCGGCGTGAGGAACGACCGGAACCAGCCGACCATGAGCACGTAGATGAGGATGAGGCACGCGGCGAAGGCCAGCCCCAGGTCGCGGAACACTTCGATGGTGATGTGCCATTCGCCGTCCCACTTGATGGCCGGCGCGTGATCGGTGAACGGCTGGCTGGCGTTGTAGATGTTCACGGGCGTCAGCCTGCCGCCGCTTTGCGGATTGCCAATCCGCGACACAGCCGATTGCCAATCGGCGCTACGGTCCTGGGCGCCTTGAGCCGAGGGCGTCTGCCCATCGGCGCTACGGGAACCCGGTCCGGCCTGCGGTTCGTGGCGCCGGCCGGTAGCCTGCTGTGTCGCCGGTTGGAAACCGGCGGCGCCTGGACTTTCCAACCCGCTGCCTTCGCCAAATTCGCGCCCATCCAGCGCCTTCAGCTCCAGGTTCATCGCCTGAATCGCATACACCGGGCTTTCCACCACGCCCGCCACGTCGCCGATGACGTAGGTTACCGGCATGAGATTCTTGTGATAGATGCTCTTGTCCGCGACGCCGTGCTCGACCCGCACCAGTTCGCGCAGCGGCACCAACGGCGCGGAAGCATTGGCGCCCGAGGCCACGCGCAGGCCGAGCAGTTCCTCCGGCGACGCGCGGGCCGCGCGCGGAAGCTGGAGCACGATGTCCACGTCTTCCTTCTCGCGCGGCAGGTGCAGCAGATCGACGGGTTCGCCGCCCACCGCGATCCGGAGCGTCTGCGACAGCGTCTCGGCGCTGATGCCGTGCAGGGCGGCCTTTTCCTTGTCGATCACGAACCGGACCTGCGGTTGATCGGCCTCGACGTACCAATCCACGTCCACAACGCCCTCGGTCCGACGGAAAATCTCGCGGACCTTCTCCGCAAGCCGGAGCCGTGCCGCCTCGGTGGGACCGTAGATTTCCGCGACCAGCGTTTGCAACACCGGCGGGCCGGGCGGCACCTCGGCCACGGCCACGCGCGCGCCGAATTTCTCCGCCACGGCCGCGACCCTGGGCCGCACGCGTGTGGCGATGTCGTGGCTTTGCGCGTTCCGTTCGCGCTTCCCGACGAGGTTGACCTGAATGTCCGCCACGTTGGCGCCGCGCCGCAGGAAGTAGTGCCGCACCAGGCCGTTGAAATTGAACGGCGAGGCGGTGCCCACGTAAATCTGGTAGTCCGTGACCTCCGGCTCGCCGCGCACGACTGCGGCGATCTCGCGCGCCGCCTGCGCCGTGCGTTCGAGCGCGCTGCCCTCGGGCATGTTGAGGATGATTTGGAACTCGGACTTGTTGTCGAACGGCAGCATCTTCACCTTCACCCAGCCCAGAGCCACGGTGGCCATCGCGGCCAGCAGCAGGAAAGTGATGCCACCGAGGAAGCCGTAACGCCAGCGACGCCGTGCGATCAGCGGGCCCATGACGCGCCGGTAAAGGCGGGTGAAGAAATCCTCGGTAT
>DATLZF010000361.1:0-4995 GCA_035574135.1 Candidatus Methylomirabilota bacterium | reverse complement strand
CCGACCGCCTCGAGGCCGCCCGGTGAGCGCGCTTTCTCTACGTGCTGCCCAATTTCCAAAACCCCAGCGGACGCTGCGTGTCCGCCACCCGCCGCCTTGAGCTGGTGGCGGCCGCCCGGCGCCTCGGGCTGCCCATCGTCGAGGACAATCCCTACGGCGATTTGTGGTACGAGGCCCCGCCGCCGTCACCGCTCGCGGCGTCCTGGCCGGAAGGCACCGTCCATCTCGGCTCCTTCTCCAAGGTGCTGGCGCCGGGGTTGCGCCTGGGCTACCTCGTCGCGCCCAAGGAACTCGTACCCAAGCTGCTTCAGGCCAAGCAGGCCGCTGACCTGCACACGCCCGGCTTCAACCAACGCCTGGTGCACGAGGTCGTTCGCGATGGTTTCCTCCGCGAGCACGTGCCGGCCATCCGGGCGCGCTACCGGGTCCAGCGCGACGCCGTGAGCCACGCGCTCGAACGGCACCTGCCGCCCGGCTGCCGCTGGAAGGTTCCCACCGGCGGGATGTTCTTCTGGGTGGAAGGACCGCCAGCCCTCGATGCCTTCGCGCTGCTGGGCCGGGCGATTGAACACGGCGTGGCGTTCGTACCCGGAGCGGCGTTCTACGCCGATGCCCCGCGCCGGAACACGCTGCGATTGAGCTTCGTCACCGTGGCGCCCGATCAGATTGAACGCGGGATCACGTTGCTGGCCCAAGCCATGAGGGAAGTGGTCTGAAGAAAGCGGCGAACAACCGCGGCACCGGAACAGGCGAACGCAGGCCGACGGTGCTCTGCCGAGACGCAATTGGCGCTCCTCGCGAGCGCACCCCGCTTCGTCGCCCGCTTTAGTGCATCTCCACGGCACAGGATCCCAAACCGCCGCGGTAGTAGTTGAATTGCACGTTGGGATGGTCCGCCAGCAGTGACATCGGCACCGCGGTGTCCACGATCCGCCGGGCGACCATCAGGCAGGTCAGCCGCTGCCCGAAGGGATTGTCATGCCGGCCGGCGTGCCAGATCGAAACTTTCTCCGCCTGCCAGGTTTCGACCGGCCCCACGGTCACCGCGTGAGTGGGGACGAGAGAGATGTTGCCGCCGCCGCTGGTGCGGGCGTTTTGCGCAATGGTAAGCGGGTGCAGTTCGACCACCCGCGTGGCCAGGCGCCGGTACTCGGCCGGTGTGGGCGGGCTGTGGCGATACCGCCCGCGGCGCCGCACCGGATCGTTGAAGGCCCAGTGTTTCACGTCACCCTGACCGCCCTGCATCACGGCGCAACGGACGCCCGCGTTCCAACTGGCGCGATAGGCGCGCGTGTCCGCCTTGGGGAAGTGCAGGTGCGCATCCGGCATGGCGAGCTTGCGGTCCAGGCGGTTGAAACACAGCTCCCGGTCGGCCCTTTCGAAGGACAGCGGATGGGTCGGCGGCACCTCCCCGCCATCGAGCACCCACTCGTCCATGCCCCAGAAATGGGCGGAGCGCACATCCAGGCGCAAGGCGTTGACCAGCCGGGCCACCAACGGCAGTTGCTCCGTGGGACCGATCGGACCACAAATGCCAACCGGGTTGTCGGGTGTCGATTGTCGCCAAGCCTCGATGTATTCGAGCGCCTCGGCGAGGTAAAAGTCTTCGAGGGTGTCGTAGAAGACCACCTTGAAACCGGGTCGCGACAGCGTGCGCATCTTCTCGGGCGTCAGCGCCGCGGCCTCGCGGATGAGTTCGGCGTCCAGCGTGGTGTAATCCCACCAGTCCGGGGCGATGGAAGAGAGTTTTCGGGGCATGGGAATCAGTGCGGTCGAAGTGGACGGTCTCGGTTACGCGGGGCAGAGCAGACGTGGCGGCCCAACAGATCGCGCAGTGGATCGGCTTCCTCGGCGCAGAAGCCGGCCGGCAGATGGCGGCGCCAACCCTCCGCGTAGCGGAATCGCCGCGAGAGGCGGCCGACTTCGCGGTCCTGGGCTTCCATCGTTTGCAAATACGAGTCCATGCCCTGCGTGGCATCCAGCCATTCCTTCTGACTGGCGTGGGCCGCCAGCGCCGCGCGCTTCGTCGCGTGCACGGGCGTGACGTTGACAAAGAGGCCGGGCGTTACCCGGTTCCCGAGCGGATCGCGCAGGGTGTGCGGCAGGGCGTGATAAACCGTCACTTGGCCCGTCACCGCAGGCCGTGGCGGCGTGGTGCGAAAGTTGGGCATGCCGCGCGCAAAGGCCGCCGTGACAGCCAGCCGGCAGGTGTTGACATGGTCCTCCATGTAATCGACCGGCGCATGCGTGAGCACGATGCGGGGATTGACCTCCCGCACCACGGCCGCCAGGCAGCGCAGCAGCTTCAGGTCGTAAAGGATTTCGAGATCATCCCCCAGGCTGGGATGCCATGTCGCTCCCAGAATCCTCGCCGCCCGTTGGGCCTCGGCCCGACGAACCGCCCGCGTCCGCGCCGGGCCGAGAGTCATGCTGCCGCAGTTGCCGCTGGAAACGTTCAGGTAATGCAACGCACAGCCCGCCTGCGCCAGCAGCAACATCGTGCCCGCCATCATAAACTCGATGTCGTCGGGATGCGCAGCGATGGCGAGGACACTCGGTTTCATGCACGGGCGCACCAGAGATAGCGGGCGCGCCGGGGAAGCCAAGCCCGGAATGCGACACCGGTGTGCCGGGCTGCGGCGCCGTGGCAGATCGGCCAGTCCGCGGCTGAAAGCGAAATTCTCGGAGAATCTTCTTCACCCGCGCGCGCATTCATTCTTACCCTCCCCCGCTCGTGACGAAAACGACGTTCAACATTGCAGTACTGGCGGGCGATGGAATCGGACCCGAGGTCATGCGCGAGGTCATCAAGGTCCTGCGCGCCGTGGAGCGGAAATTTGCACTCGAACTGAACCTGGTGGAGGCGCCAGTGGGCTGGGCCGGGATCGATGCCACCGGTCAGGCCCTGCCGGATGAGACCTTGCGGCTGTGCCGTGAGTCTGACGCCATCCTCTTCGGATCGGTGGGGCTGCCGGATCGCGATCCGACGATTCCCAAAGAAGCGCGGCCCGAACGGGCGGCCTTGTTGCGCTTGCGGCGCGAGTTCGGCTTGTTTGCCAACCTGCGGCCGGTGCGGCTGCCGCGGGAACTGGCACACGTCTGCCCCGTTCGCCCCGAACGACACGGCGAGGGCATCGACATCCTCGTCGTCCGCGAACTGACCGGCGGCATGTATTTCGGTCGGCCCAAGCAGACGGAGCTGGTGGCGGCCGGCGTGCAACGGGCCATCGACACCATGGTTTACACCACGCCGGAGATCGAGCGCATCGCCCGGGTGGCGTTCGAGGCCGCGCGGACGCGCCGCCGGAAGGTAACGAGCGTGGACAAGGCCAACGTCCTCGAGAATGGCGTCCTGTGGCGCGAGGTGGTGAGCCGGGTGGGACGCGAGTTTCCGGACGTGACGCTCGAGCACATGCTGGTGGACAACGCCGCCATGCAGTTGATGCTCAAGCCGGGTCAGTTCGACGTGCTGCTGTGCGAAAACATGTTTGGCGACATCCTCAGCGATGAAGCGGCAGCGCTGGCCGGCTCCCTCGGCATGCTGCCCAGCGCCAGCCTGGGGGCCAACGCCAACGGTCACACCTTCGGCCTTTACGAACCCGCCGGGGGCACGGCACCGGACATTGCGGGGAAAAACCTCGCCAACCCGATCGCCCAGATCCTCTCCGCCGCGCTGATGTTGCGGCACAGCTTCGCCCGGAGGGACGCCGCCGAAGCCATCGAACACGCCGTTCAAGCCGTCATCCGCGCCGGGCTGCGGACGGGCGACATCTTCAACCCGACCGAGACCGGAGCGCGCCGCGTGGGCACTCAGGAAATGGGCAGCGCCATCGCCGATGCCGTTTGATGCCGCGGGGCGGAGCGCCGTTCACCCGGCGCAGGCAGCCGCGGTGGCCTCAAGACTCGGCACATCCGCCACGTTGAGGATCTGCACCTCGGGGTTGATTCGCTTCATGAACCCGCTCAGGGCACGGCCTGGCCCCAGCTCGATGAACCGGGTGAAACCCTGGACCAGGAGGTGGCGCATGGAATCCTCCCAACGCACCGATGCCGTGACCTGCTCGACAAGCCGACGACGGATTTCCTCCGGTGCGCCGTGGGGCCGGGCGGTCACGTTGGAAATCACCGCCACCGACGGGGGCTTGATCTCCACCCCGCCGAGCACGCCATCCAGCTTGGGTTGAGCCCCGGCCATCAACCGTGAGTGGTAGGCACCGGCCACGGGCAGAGGCAGCGCCTTCTTGGCGCCCTTGGACCTGGCCAGTTCGCAGGCCGTCCCCATGCGATCCGCCGGGCCGGAAATAACAATCTGACCGGGGCAGTTGAGGTTGGCCAGTTCGACGCCCGCCTCGGCGCAAACCGCCCGTGTGGTGGCTTCATCCAGCCCGATGATGGCCGCCATGCCGCCCTGGGTGGCATCACACGCTTCCTGCATGAACCGGCCCCGCTGCCGCACGACGCGGAGTGCATCCTCGAAACTCAAGCTCCCTGCGGCCGCCAGAGCGGTAAATTCCCCCAGCGAAAGGCCCGCCGCCGCCTCGAACCGCAAGCCGGGCACGGCCTCTTTCAACAACTGAAAAGCAACCCAGCCCACAAGGAAGATGCCGGGCTGCGCGTGTTCCGTCTTGGTCAGCTCGGCGTCCGAACCCTCGAAGCAGACGCGGGCAAGATCGTAGCCGAGCGTGGCGTTGGCGCGGTCGAACCATTGACGCGCGGCACTGAACCGAGCGGCCAGGTCTCGGCCCATACCAACAGTTTGAGCGCCTTGTCCGGCGAAAAGCAGTGCGGTTTTGCTCATAACACGCGCCCGACTACACACCAAAGCGGCGGACGAGGGAATGAAAATGAGGATGCGATCGGGTCTGGTGTTCCGAAGGGTGGATGGCCCAATCGCCGGTGCGGAGGGCACCCCCGCTCCACGGGCCGAAGCCGGGCTCGGCGCCTCGGCCGTGGCCGGGTGGGCGCCGGTGGGCTTCGCCCCTGAAACGGGCGGGT
>DATLZF010000360.1:0-4611 GCA_035574135.1 Candidatus Methylomirabilota bacterium | reverse complement strand
CGCGAGGCGCAGACCCGCCACCGCCTCGGCGAGCGGGGCCAGCCAGTCCGGCGCGGGCGTCGGGGCCTCGGGGAGTTCGATGACCATGCCAAACGAATCGCCAAACCCAAGCCCCAGCCAGGACCTCTCCGCACCGAACGCCATCGACGTGAGAATGGACCCGGCTTGGAGCGGTTCGGGCAGCGGCTTGCCAGTGAAGGCGTGCCACACACGCGCCTGACCTTCCACCGAGCCGGTCGCCACCCACGCACCATCCGGGCTGAAGGCCGACAACTCTCGCACGTCCCCCAACTGGCGCATCTCCTCTCCGAGCGGTTGCCAGTTCTTCGCGTCCCAAAGCTGCACCGTGTCGAATTCGCCGCAGGTGACCAGACGCCCACCGTCCGGGCTGAACATCGCCACCTTCAGCCGGCCCCGATGCCGCAACGGCGGGGAGAGCGGTTGGCCCGTCTGTCCGTCCCAGACCCGCGCGGTCATATCGAACGAGGCAGTGACAATCCGCCGTCCGTCCGGGCTGAACCGGGCATCGTTGACCTGGGCTTCGTGCAACATCGGGTCTCCCCTGCGCTGCCCAGTGGCCACATCCCAAATGCGGGCTGACCCGGAGGCCGAACAAGTGACCAGGTGCCGACCGTCGGGACTGAACCGGGCGGCATAGATCCAGGCGGGGGTTGCATCGTGGTGAAGCAGTGGGCTGGCCGGTTGACCGTTGGTGGCATTCCAGAGCCGAATGGTCCCATCGCGGCAGGTGGTGACAAAAAGGCGGCCATCCGGGCTGAAGGCGGCAAAGTCGATGCGTCCACCGTGGCGCACCATGGGAAACCGCGGTTCCCCGGTCTCTGCATTCCATACGCACGCGGTCCCATCGATGGAACAGCTCAGGAGCCACTTGCCGGAGGCATCGAATCGAGGTTCCATGAGCCAATGCGTGTGCCACATGGGCGGCGTGACAGGCTCGCCCGTTCGTGAGTCCCACACCCGCGCCGATCCATCGAGGGAGGCCGTCGCCACGCGCCTTCCATCGGGACTGAACCCGATTCGCACGTTCTGACCATGAGGCAGACGCACACCCAGCATGGCGCCCGGCCGGGCATCCCAAACATGCGCCGCCTGGTCGTTGCCGGCAGCCACCACCCACTGCCCGTCCGGGCTGAAATGAGCCTCGTTGACCGGCAGCAGGTGGTGAATCGGTTCGCACCCGAGGCGCCCGGACGCGGTCTCCCACACCCAGAGCGTTCCGTCGAGACAGTGGGCCAGCAACCGCTGTCCGTCCCGGCTGTATTCGAGGCGGAACACAATGGCATCGTGAACGAATTGCTTGTCGGTCGCGTTACCCGTGCGTCCGTCGTGCAATCGAACCGTGCGGTCGCGCCCGCAGGTCGCGAACTCGCGGCCGTCCGGACGGAAGGCCACGCACTCGACCACGTCCAGCCGGTGCCGGATGCGGGCCAACCGTTGCCCCGTGGCGGTATCCCATAGACTGGCCTGGTCATCATAGCCCGCCGCCGCCAGGCGTGACCCGTCCGGCGACAGTTCGGCCCACATCACGCGTTGTCCGTGCGTTACCCGGCGCAGCCGCTGGCCCGAGGCCGCATCCCACAACGCCGCCGTCCCGTCGTTCGATGCCGTCACCACTCGTTGTCCATCCACACTGAACCGGGCGGAAGTGATGACGCCTTGATGCCGGAGCACGTGTCGAAGTGCCCCGGAGGTCGTGTCCCAGAGATACGCGGCCTGGTCGGCACCGACGGTGAGGATAGAAGCCCCATCCGGGCTGAACTGCGCACTCAGCACGCGGTTGGAATGCACCAATGCCCATCCAAACAGTGCTCCCGTGGCGGCCTCCCACACCTTCGCAGTGTGATCGTCCGACGCGGTAACGAGGTGCCGGCCATTCGGACTGAAGGCGGCGGCGTTCACCGGGCCATCGTGGACCAGAGGTGGCCCGATTTTCTCTCCGGTGCGAGCGATCCATTGTTGCGCGGTCTGATCGTTCGAGGCGGTAACCACCCGCAAGCCGTCCGGGCTGAAGCTCGCGCCGTTCACTCGGCCGCCGTGCCGCAACGGTGGTGCGGCGGGCAGGGCAAAGGTGCGATGGCTGAGCAGCGATACGGTGCGCAATGAGGCGGTGGGATTCGCGGGATCCTGGCGAAGGATCTGCGCCAGACGCGCCAGGGCCACCGAGGCGCGGTTCATCTCCAGCAAATCCTCGACACGTTTCAACTGCAGATCCCGTACCGCCGATTCGGCCCGGTCCCGCTCCTGCCCACGCTCCTTGGCGAGGCGCTCCGCCCGATTCCACTGCCAGAGAATCCCAGTCAATCCGACGGCCCCCACCAACTGCACCAGGACAAAGAGAGCGGCCAGGGCGGGCTTGCGCCTGGCCCAACGCCACACCTTTTCGGGCCTGCTGACCGGGCGCAAGAGAATCGGTTCGTGGCGAAGGAACCGGCCCAATTCCTCCGCCATTAACTTGGCCGTCGGAAAACGATGGGCGGGATCTTTCTCCAAGCATTTCAAACAGATCGTTTCCAGGTCGCGTGGGACGGTGGGGTTAAGCAGGCGCAACGCCACCGGCTCCTGATTTTGAATTTGGTTCAGCGTTTCGGCCAGGGAACCGCCAGCGAAGGGCGGCCGGCCCGTCAGCAGATGATACAGCATCGCGCCCAAGGAATACACGTCGCTGGCCCGGCCCATCTTGCCCTTGGCCCCGGTCGCCTGCTCGGGCGACATGTAGCCGGCAGAACCAAGGACATGGCCGGTCAGGGTGAGTTGAGTCACGTCAAGCGGAGGCTGGGATTCGGTGACCAACCGCTTGGCCAGGCCGAAGTCCGTCACGCGCGGTTGATCGTTCGAGTCGATGAGCACGTTCGAGGGCTTCAGATCCCGGTGCAGGATGCCCTTTTCATGGGCGTAGTGGATGGCCTCCGCCACGGTCTTGAGATAGTGGGCCGCCGTCTTGGGTGCCAACGGGTGGTCCTTCACCAACCGCGCGAGGTTCGGGCCATCCACATAATCCATCGCCAGAAAATGTTCGCCCTCACGGACGCCGACTTCGTGGATCGCGACGATATTCGGGTGCTGCAAGGCCGCTGCCGCCGAAGCTTCGATCCGGAAGCGCTTGATGAAATCGCCGCCCGCCAACGGGCCGCGCAAGAGGAACTTCACCGCAACAAAACGTCCCAAGCTTTTCTGGCGCGCCTTGTAAACGATGCCCATACCACCGCGCGCAATCTCCTCCAGGAGCTCGTAGTCGCCAAACGAACGTGGCAGGGCCGACGATGCGGGCGAGCGAGGCTCCCTCATCTCCTGCTCCTGCAGGACGCAGCGCGGGCACAGGCCGGAAGGGAGACCGGGCGGGAGTTCGCATCCGCATCCAGCACAGCGCCGTATGTCGCATGGATTCATCGCGTCTTAACGAGTCCGATTCAGAGTGTGCAGGGCGATTTTCAACCAAAGGTTGCGGGAATTCTTGGGTCACCGGGCGAAAATGGTCATCAGGTGCTGCAACTCTTCATCGACCTCCCAGGGCTCGGTCACGGTCTGGGCGATTTCGTCACGCAGGAACTGTGCGTAACGACGCCGCAAACGATGGACCGCGTTCTTCACGGCCTGCTCGCTCGTTCCGAGGCGGGCCGCCACGTCGGCGTAGGTCAGCTCCCCGCGCTCCCCTGGCTGAATGTCCTTGAGCAGCTCGTACATGGCCGACTTGCCCCGCTCGGCGTACTCGGCGCGGAGGCGATCAACGGCCCGTTCCATGAGCGTTTGTGCCCAACGCCGCTCGAACACCTGCTCTGGCGTCAAATGGTCCGCAGGTTCGGCCCAGGCCCCCTCCTCGGCGGCCATCTGATCCAACGAAATGAGCGCCTTGCCGCCACCACGCTTTTGCGCACGCCGCAGATCGCGCTGGTCGGAGAGAAAGTGCTTCAGGAAGGTGAGTAGGAAGGAACGGAACTTTCCACGCTGGTCCTGCAGATGGTTCAACCATTCCTTGTGAATGAACCGGCTGAGAAATTCCTGCGTGAGATCGCGCGCGGTTTCCACGTCATAGCCTTCACGCCGGATATAGCCATAAAGCGGGGGCCAGTAAACGCGGCATAGCCGTTCCAGCGCGGCTTCGGCGGTTGTCCCTTCCATGTGTTTCGCCGCCAGCACGACGCTCCAATGAGTCGTGGCGAACACTTTGGCCAACGGCGGACTTCGTGCTTTTGTCATGAACCTAGGTTGCCATGTGGCCTGGCTGGACCTTCTCTTGTTGAGGATTTTCGCATCAGAACAAATCGGGCGGCCGTTTACAATCATTTTGAGCACCCGCCCTCGCCTCCCTCAACTCACTCAATCCGCGAACATAAACTCGGTGCTGTTCAGGAGCATGCGGCAGGCGTTGGCGAGGCCGTGCTGGCGGGCGTAGGTAGCCAGGCGATCCTTCTCTTCCAGTGTCGGGCCACGGCTGAAGGCAAGTCGGTAGGCGGATTCGATTCGGGTGGCCACCCCGGGAGACATCTTTTCGAGGCGTGCAGCGAAGTGTTCGCATTCTTTTAACACGAAAGGATTGTTCAACGTGGCGAGTGCCTGCAGGAAGGTGAGGGTGGTGTGGCGGCGGGCCACGAG
>DATLZF010000359.1:0-8941 GCA_035574135.1 Candidatus Methylomirabilota bacterium | reverse complement strand
CGACAACCGCTCCTTCGGTGGCGCGCAGGTTTCACGTACATTCTACGCGCGGGGCCAGACGGGGCAGCAGTTGCTCCTCGGTGCCTACTCCGCGCTCTGCCGCAACATCGCCAACGGCGGCGTGAAGTCCCACACGCACTCCGAGATGCTCGATCTGGTGGTGGTGGACGGCCATGCCAAGGGCATCATCGTGCGCAATCTCCAGACTGGCGAGATCACCCGGCACAACGCGGACGCCGTGGTGCTGGCCACGGGGGGCTACGGCAACGTGTACAATCTCTCCACCTACGCCCGCGGCTCCAATGCCACCGCCATCTGGCGTGCCTACAAGCGCGGCGCCTGCTTCGGGAACCCGTGCTACACGCAGATTCATCCAACCTGCATTCCTGTCAGCGGCGATTACCAGTCGAAGCTGACGCTGATGTCCGAATCGCTCCGCAATGACGGGCGGGTCTGGGTGCCCAAGCGCAAGGAGGATTGCAAAAAGCGCCCCCAGGACATCCCCGAAGTGGATCGCGACTACTACCTGGAACGGATGTACACGGCGTTCGGCAACCTCGCCCCCCGGGACATCGCGTCTCGCGCTGCGAAGATGGTGTGTGATGAGGGCCGTGGCGTCGGCGAGACGGGTCTGGGCGTTTACCTCGATTTCTCCGACGCCATCCGTCGGCTCGGCGAGGCCAAGGTGCGCGAGCGTTACGGCAACCTGTTTGCGATGTATTATGAGATCACCAACGAGGATGCCTACCACACGCCCATGCGCATCTATCCGGCCGTGCACTACACGATGGGGGGGCTGTGGGTGGATTACAATCTCATGAGCAACCTGCCGGGCCTTTTCGTGCTTGGTGAGGCGAACTTTTCCGATCACGGGGCGAATCGCCTCGGGGCCAGCGCGCTCATGCAGGGCCTGGCCGACGGTTACTTCGTGCTCCCGGCGACAATTTCCGGTTATCTTGCGTCGCAGGATCCGGCGAAGCGTCCGAAGACGGACCACGCGTCGTTCAAGGAGGCGGAAGAGAATGTTCAGACCATCACTGAGCGATTGCTCGGCAACAAGGGCAAGCGGACGCCGGACAGCTTCCACAAGGAATTGGGCAAGGTGATGTGGGAGTACTGCGGCATGGCGCGCAACAAGGCCGGTCTGGAAAAGGCCATCAAGCTCATCGGCGAGTTGCGCCAGGCGTATTGGCAGGAAGTGAAGGTCCTCGGCGAAGCGGGGGAGTGGAACCAGCAGTTGGAGAAGGCCGGTCGCGTAGCGGACTTCATCGAGCTGGGCGAACTCATGTGCCGCGATGCACTGATGCGCGAGGAAAGCTGCGGTGGCCACTTCCGCGAGGAATATCAATACACAGCGGCCGACCCCGAAGTGCAGCAGGGCTTGGTGAACCCCGGCGACGTGAAGCGCCGGGATGATCAGTTCGCCTTTGTGGCCGCGTGGGAATACGGCGGCTCGCCGGACAAGGCTCCCATCCTGAACAAGGAACCCCTCGTTTACGAAGAGGTAAAGATGAGCACGCGCTCCTACAAGTAAGCAGGCCGCAAACGCTCGACGATTGCCAACACCATGAAAGTCACGCTCAAAGTCTGGCGGCAGAAGAATCGTCATTCCCCCGGCGCGTTCAAGACCTACGAGTCGCCCGAACTGAACGAGAACATGTCGTTCCTCGAGATGCTCGACGTGTTGAACGAACATCTCGCCAGCAAGGGCGAGGAGCCCATTGCCTTCGATCACGACTGCCGCGAGGGCATTTGCGGCACCTGCTCGCTCGTCATCAACGGCAAGCCGCACGGTCCGCACAAGGGCGTCGCCACCTGCCAGACCTACATGCGCAGCTTCCAGGATGGCGACACCATTGTGGTCGAGCCGTTCCGCGCCAGGGCGTTTCCACTCATCAAGGACCTGGTGGTGGACCGCAAGGCGTTCGACCGCATCCAGCAAGCGGGCGGCTTCATCACCGTCCGCACGGGCAGCGCGCCGGACGCGAACTCGATTCTTGTGCCGAAAGAAAACGCGGACCTTGCCATGGACGCTGCCCAGTGCATCGGTTGCGGCGCGTGCGTGGCTGCGTGCAAGAACGCCAGCGCCATGCTGTTTGTCGCCGCCAAGGTGAGTCATCTGGGCCTGTTGCCCCAGGGCCAGCCGGAGCGCTACCGCCGCGTGAAGGCGATGGTGGACCAGATGGATGCCGAAGGTTTCGGCGCGTGCACGGTCACCGGTTCCTGTGAAGCCGTGTGTCCCAAGGAAATCTCCCTCGACTTCATCGCCCGCATGAACCGTGACTACGGCGTGGCTCTGCTCAAGGGTGAGCCAAGAGCCGTGAAGGCGGGCAGCGCTGGCTGAGGTTGCCGCACCAGACGGCCCGTGTCGTTGCCGACGCCGGGTGGGCGGGCTGGTCCGGCTCGCGGTTGGCGTTGGGATCATCCCCACGGCCGGGGAGATCAAGCGATCGTCCCCAAGGGCGTTGCCTCCGGCGCGGTTTTGGCGAGGGCCGGTTGAGCCGCTTGCGGCGGCAACGTTGGCGGGGCCTCAACTCTTTTCCCCGGCTCGCCGATACGCCATTGATGAACGGCGGTGGAGCCATGGTCTCGGACGGGAGAACGAGCTGCGCAGCGGACGTCTGTTCCTTCTGCCCCGCAGTCTCGTCGGTTCCACCCTGAATCGCGTGCATGCAGAGCAAGCCCCGACTCCTGTTCGTTGACGATAATCTGGAGGCGCTCTACCGGATGCGTCAGATGCTGGCCGACAAGGCCGGCGAATGGGAGTTGCTTTTTGCCGAGAGTGGCCAGGCAGCTCTGGACCTGATGATTGGCCAGTCCGTGGAGATCATCGTCGCCGAGATGCACATGAAGGCGATGACCGGGGTCGAACTGCTGAAACAGGTCGCGCTTTGCTTCCCGAAGACGGTCCGGTTCCTGGTCTGCGCCCCGGAAGATAAGGACCTCGCCACCCAGGGTAGCGGCGATCTCCATCAACTCATCACCCGGCCTTTGGAAGCGGCCGCTCTGCGACAACGCTTCGAAAGTGCCCTGGCCTTGAACCGCTGGCTGCAGAACGACAGCATCCGCGAGATGGTGTCCAAGATGCGCGCGTTTCGGAGCCTGCCCTCGATCTACCAGGAGGTGATGAGGGAACTGCAATCGCCGAGCGCCTCGGCGGCCACCATCGGCGACATCATCGGTCGGGACCTGGCCATCACGGCGAAGCTGCTTCAGGTGGTCAACTCGGTCTTCTTCGGTCTCCAGCAGCGGATCAGCACCCCGACCGAGGCGGTGTTTATCTTGGGGCTCGACACCGTTCGTTCCCTCGTTTTGAGCGTTCACGCGTATGCCGAGTTGGACAAGGTCAAGCCTCTCTACTTCTCGATGGACAAGCTTTGGCGGCATTCGATGGGTGTGGCTCATCGTGCCCGGCGCATCGCGCAAGCCGTGTCGCGCAACGAGGAAATTGCGGAGGAGGCGTTCACGGCCGGCCTGTTTCACGACATCGGCAAGCTCGTGCTGGCCTCCCACCTCGCCGAGACTTACAGCGGCGGCTTGGCGCTGGCCAGGAAACGGCAGATCCCCGTGTGGGAAGTGGAAACCGAATTGTTTGGCGCCAGCCACGCTGAGACAGGTGCCTACCTTGTCGGCCTCTGGGGCCTGGATGTGCCCGTTCTCGAAGCCATCGCGCTTCATCATACCCCGCTGCGCAGCGGCGGAACCGAGTTTAGCGCGCTCACAGCCGTGCACGTTGCGGACGTGCTGGAGCACGAGGCACAGGCGGACGGCGAAGGATTCAGTCATCCTGTCCTTGATGGGGCGTACCTGCGTCGCCTCGGTTTGGAAGACCATGTCGATGCATGGCGCGCCGTCGAGCAAGCGGCGGCCAGGTCATCGCCCCAGACACCGACCGGCGTGCAGCCGATGGGAACCGGGCTGTCCGACGGACAAAATTCATCGTCCTCCGTTGCCTGCGAGCCGGAGGAGCGTCGCGCACTTTCGTGGATGATCTGGGCGGCGGCCGGGGCTGTGACCATTGGAGCCACTTGTTGGTGGACGGCGGCGGTCATCCGGCACCAAACAACTCCCGTCGCGGCCAAAGCGGTTCCGCGCTCGCCTGCGCCCGATCTTTTGGTCAGGCCGCCTCCGGTCCCCAAAGCCATCGAAGCCAATCCGCCGCGTCCCCCTGGCCCGCCCGCTTTGGTCGCCCAAGACGTCGAAACTTCGCCGTCTCCTGCCGCTCCCGTTCCGCCGGCTCCTGGTGCAGCCGCAGAACTAAAGCTTCAGGGCATCTTTTATCGCAAATCCAACCCCACAGCCATGATCAACGGCCAGACCGTACAGAGGGGGGGTGAAATCGAAGGTGCACGGGTGATCGCCATCGACCGGCAGAGCGTCACGCTGCAGCGCGGTGGTCAGGTTCTGGTGCTGCACCTGAAGTGACGGCGATCCGCGTGGGGCGTCACGGTTTGGCCGCCGGCCTGCCGGTGAGCCATTCAAAACTGATCTTTACCTCGTCGCCGGTCTTGATCAGGCCCAGGGCCACGCTGGGGGCCGGCGGTTGGATGCCGAAATCCGTCATCTTCAGTGGTGTGGTGCCCGTAAACTTGATCTTGCCCCCGTCCAGCTTGTCCATCTTGACCACCATGGTGTTGGTTTTCGTGACGCCCGCGACGGTCAACGTACCGACCGTGTCGAACTCGATTCCACCCTCCGGGGTCGCGGCGCCCTTGGCAGTCATGGACTGCAAGCGGTAGATGATGTTCGGGTGGTTGGTGGCCTTCATGGCGTCGTGCATGACGGCGTCCATCGCTTTCTTGCCGCTCTTCAAGGAACGGGTGGGAATGGTGGCCTCGAGTTTCGGAGGATGATGGGCTGATTTGAGGGTGGGATCCGTCTCGAACGTAGGATCGAACTCGATCGCGCCGCCAATGAGTCGGCCTTCCACCGTCCAATCGTGCAGGGTCGAGGTGCCATCGATCTTCACTTTGCTGCCGGGTAGCGCTTCGTAGCGAACCACGGCATCAGCCGCCACAAGGTGGATTACTCCGCCGGCCAGTAACAGGCCCAAAGCCAACGAGGTTGTAACTGACCGGATCGTGCGTGTCATAGGGCGGAAATTGCAGCCAAGGTCCCGGATCGCGTCAATGCCGAAATCCAGGTCACGCTTTTCGCCGGCCCCTCGCGGGGCCGAAGGCTATGCCAGGAGCTTGTGGATGATCTGGCCGTGCACGTCCGTCAAACGGAAGTCGCGCCCTTGGAACCGGAAGGTGAGCTTGGTGTGCTCCAGTCCCAACAGGTGGAGGATGGTCGCGTGCAGATCGTGAACATGGCAGCGGTCTTCCACCGCATTGAACCCCAGCTCATCAGTCTGGCCCAGGATGCACCCGCGCTTCACGCCGCCGCCGGCGAACCACATGGTGAACGCGTCGATGTGGTGGTTGCGCCCGGTGGTGTCGCGGTTCTCGCCCATCGGCGTCCGACCGAACTCACCGCCCCAGATTACCAACGTGTCATCCAGCAGGCCACGCGCCTTGAGATCCTTCACCAGCGCCGCTTGGGCTTGGTCCACTTCGCGGCAGAGCTTTTCGAAGTCGCCCTGCAGGTTTTCGCCGGGGCCGCCGTGGCTGTCCCAGTTCGTGTGGTAAAGCTGGACAAACCGCACCCCACGCTCGACTAGCCGGCGGGCGAGCAGACAGTTACGCGCGAAACTGGGCTTGTCCTTGTCCACCCCGTAGAGAGCGAGCGTGGCTGGGCTTTCCCCGGAAAGGTCGATCAACTCCGGCGCGCTGGATTGCATCCGATACGCCATCTCGTAAGCGGCGATCCGGGTGTGTATCTCGGCGTCGCCCGTCTCGACCGCACGTTTCAGGTTCAGGTCGCGGATGGCGTCGATCGTGTCGCGCTGCCGTGTCGCGCTGATGCCAGCCGGGCAGGTCAGGTTGAGGATCGGTTCGCCGCCGCCCCGCAACGGCACGCCTTGGTAGCTCGTCGGCAGGAAGCCGCTGCCCCAGTTCACCGCGCCACCGCGTGGCCCGCGCGGCCCGCTCTGGAGCACCACGAATCCCGGCAAGTTGTCGCATTCGCTGCCGATGCCGTAGGTGATCCAGGCTCCCATGCTGGGCCGGCCGAACTGTCCACTACCCGTGTTCATGAACAGCTTGGCCGGGGCGTGATTGAACAAATCCGCCGCGCAGGTGAGCACCAGGGTCATTTCGTCCACGATCGTGGCCGTGTGAGGAAACAATTCGCTCACCCAGGCCCCGCACTGTCCGTGCCGCCGGAATTGGCGCCGTGTGCCCAACAGATTCGTGCCGTGGCTGCTGTCCATGAAGGCAAATCGCTTGCCCTCGATGAATGATTTGGGGATGGGCTGGCCGTTGAGTTCGATCAGCTTGGGCTTGTAATCAAACAGTTCGAGCTGCGATGGCCCGCCGGCCATGAAGAGATAAATGATGTTCTTGGCCCGGGGCCGAAACATCGACGGGCGCGGTGCCAGGGGATGGGCCGAAGACGGCGTCCCCTGTGCCATGGCCGGTCGCCGGTCCAGCAACGATCCGAGGGCGATCGATCCCAAGCCCAGTGCGCAGCGGCTGAAGAAATGGCGGCGCGTCAGGGCGTGGAGGTGTTCAGCCTCTGTTACGGCATGACCAAGATCGCGATGCCCTTGCATGGAGGTCAGTAGAATCCTGAATCGTCCGGGCTCCGTCAATCCGCCAGTAACTGACGGCATTAGGGCGCCGGGAAAGGGCGGCCGGCTCGAGCCGTAACTCCGATTGTTTTCCGTCTCCCCGACCGTTTGCCGCGCACCATCGAATGAGGCGATCCACGGCGCCGGTTTTCCGATGGGCAGGCGGGCCATCCGCGCGCATTGGCGCCGAAGTGGAGAATTGGCGTTCGGTGTTCCCCGGTTGCCCTGTGGTGGACCGGCGCAGCCTCCTCCGGCACTGCCCAACCGTCGGCCGGCCCACGGCGCCTCTTGGCGCTTCGCGCACTCAAACCAGCACGCGGCGTCGGGCGGGATCGGGATGCGGCCGGTAGAGCACGGCGACATGGCCGATGAGCGTGACCAGATGACTGCCCGAACGGGCGGCCAGAGCCGGCGCGAGCGTCTTCCGCTGCTCCTTGAATTCGTCGAATCGCACCTTCACCAGTTCCTGGTGATCAAACGCCCGGATGAGGCTCTGAAGGAAAGCGTCGCTGAGTCCCTGCCTGCCGATTCGCAGGGTTGCGTCGAGCCGTTGCGCGAGGGCCTTGAGCTTGCGCACCTGTTTGCTGGAGAGCGGGGCGTCCATCACGCCGCCTCCAATATCTGCAGTGTGACGCTGGCGATGGCCTCCTGGTGCTGCCTGAGGAACGCCACGACATGGGGGGCACCCAGGTGCGCTTCGAGCGCTGCCAGATCGCGCCACTTTTCCATCACCATGACCACGTGGTCACGCGCCGGCGATTGCAGGGGAATGCCCGTTGCGCGCTCCAAGGCCGGCGTGTACTCAACGCAACCCGCTTCAGCCCGGATCGCCGGCAACACATTGCGAAAAGCCCGCAGAAAGGCGTCGCGCCGGCCGGGGCGCAGTTCAATGGTGGCAAGAACGTGAATCATGGTGGCTCGGGTCGGCTTCAATGCGCCGGGAGGCATGAGAAAGCGGCGGTCAACTTCATGCCCGGCCATCGAAGCATCTGCCGGCCGAAAGCGGAACTGAATTCTTGCGTGCGAGACGGCGCGGACGGCTCGCTTGACACCCCCCTCTTCAAACCTATAGTTCGCCCCACAATGCACGGGACAACCTCAGCGGAGCCCCACGGAAGTGATTCCCAGGCAGCCCTCCTTGCGCGACTCAAGCAGTTCCACCCGGCCGGACGCGGCTACTGGTCCGACGTTCCCGAGCGGGATTGGAACGACTGGCACTGGCAGCTCCGACATCGGATCACCACGCTGACCCAGCTTGAACGGTTGCTCCCCACGCTCACGCCCGAGGAACACGCCGGCACCCGGCTGGCCAATCACAAGCTGGCCCTGGCCATCACGCCGTATTTCTTCAATCTCATCGATCCGGCGGATGAATTGTGTCCCATTCGGCGTCAGGTCGTTCCGCGCTTGGAGGAAACCCTCACTGCTCCGTGGGAGATGACTGATCCGTGTGGCGAGGACAGCCATTCGCCGGTGCCGGGGCTCGTCCACCGGTATCCGGATCGCGTGCTCTTCCTCGTCACCGACCGCTGCGCCGCCTACTGTCGTTACTGCACCCGCTCGCGGCTGGTCAGCAACGCCTCGGGCTACGACTTTCAGCCCGAGTTCGACCGGCAGATCGAGTACATTCAGCGGCATCCGGAAGTGCGGGACGTGCTGGTGAGCGGCGGGGATCCGCTGCTGTTCAGTGACGAAAAACTCGAGTATTTGTTGAGCCGGCTGCGGGCGATTTCGCACGTCGAGTTCCTGCGCCTCGGCACGCGCATCCCGATTTTCCTGCCGCAGCGGATCACGCCCGAGTTGTGCGCCATGCTGCGGCAGTTCCATCCGCTGTTCATCAGCGTGCACACCAATCATCCGCGCGAGCTGACCATCGAGAGCCGCGCGGCCCTGGAGCGGCTGGCCGACGCGGGCATTCCGCTGGGCAACCAATCCGTCCTCCTCCGGCACGTCAACGACGATCCCACCGTGATGAAGGCGCTCGTGCACAAGCTCCTGCTTTGCCGGGTGAAACCCTACTACCTTTACCAGTGCGATCTTATTGCCGGCTCGGCGCACCTGCGCGCCTCGGTGCGCAAGGGCATCGAGATTATGAGTGCCCTCCGCGGCCACACCACCGGCTATGCGGTGCCGCAGTTTGTCATCGATGCGCCCGGGGGCGGCGGCAAAGTGCCGGTCAATCCCGAATACGTCCTGAGCCACAACGCCGATCGCGTGGTGATCCGCAACTTCGAGGGCAAGGTCTTCGAATATACCGAGGGTCGGGGC
>DATLZF010000358.1:0-2994 GCA_035574135.1 Candidatus Methylomirabilota bacterium | reverse complement strand
TCCCGCCGCGTTTTTGCGCCGGCTTTGGCTGCCGGCGGCCCGCGGCGGTCGGTTCACCGCGCTCCCGCCTGGCTCAGACGGGCCATCCGCAGCAGATTCCAGGTGCCGGCTACAAAGTAGCCCCAGGCTTGCGTGCGTTCTCGTCCGCGATACCGGCTGCGTCTCAAGCCCCCGACGGTTTTGATCCGGCCGAAAATCTCCTCCACCCGCTTTCGGATTCTTTGGCTGACACGGTCCTCTCTTGCGCGGTCGTGCGTCCGTCCAGACCCGGAACGCCCACGCCGTCCTTGCACGCGACATGCGGCGCGATGTTTTGCTCCCGGCATTCCGCCACAAAATCCTTCCGGCGATACGCCTTGTCGGCCCCCACGGTTTTCACCCGCACGCCTTCGTGCAACCTTTGCCGTCAGCCGGACCGCCGGGTGGGACGAGGCTCAGGCTCGTGCGCGGGCGGTTGGTGCAGGTGTAAGTCACCATGTCGTTCTCTCACGGGCCGTCTTCCCACGCCAACAGCCCGGTGGCGGTGGAACCGTAGCGGGTCTTCCCAACCCGTCCACCCTGTTCGTCAGCCGGTTGGCGGCGTCGTAGGCAAAGGAAAGGTCGGGGCTGACCGGATAATTGACCGCGGTAAGATTGCGCGGGGCGTTGAACTCCTGAACGGCGAGCACGCCGTCGGCATTGACGATGTCGGCATCGAACAACGTGCGCATCGAGGATGCGGCCGCTGGTCTGGAGCGCGATTATCGAGGCGGCATCCGAGCAAGGAATGCCGCGGATGGGAACGGGGTTCCGTCGTGCCGGGATTGCCTCACCGCCGGCTCCCGCGTATAAGGGCCGCGCCATGCACTCATGAAACCGCCCTTGCTCCGTCTGATGGGTATCACCAAATCGTTTGGGGCCGTGGCGGCGTTGCGGGGCGTTTCCTTCGACCTGCATGCGGGCGAGGTACACGCCCTGCTTGGCGAAAATGGCGCAGGCAAATCGACTCTGATCAAAGTGATCACCGGCGCTCACGCGCCCGACCAGGGAACGATCGAACTCAACGGCCGGCTCGTGCACCACCTGACGCCGGCGAAGGCGCACCGCCTCGGCATCGCCTGTATTTACCAGCAGCCGGCTTTGTTTCCGGACCTGACCGTGGCAGAGAACATCGCCCTGCGGCTGATGCCACCGCGCCCGTTCCGTCGCGTTCGCTGGCGGGAACATCGTGTCGAAGCCGGTCGTCTTCTTGCCCGGATCGGTGCCGACGTGAACGTGGAGGCGGAGGTGCGATCGCTCTCAATGCCGGAGCAGCAACTGGTGGAGATCGCCTGCGCTCTGGGGGCCGGGGCGCGGATCGTGATCATGGACGAACCGACGGCCTCGCTGACGCACCGAGAGGTGGACCTGCTCTTCGGCGTTATACGCGAGCTTCGCCGAATGGGCGTTGGCACGATCTACATCTCGCACCGGCTGGATGAGATCTTCGCCCTGGCGGACCGGGTGACGGTGTTGCGCGACGGCCAGAGCGTGGGCTGCCGCTCCGTTCAGCAGGAGCCCGGACCGGGCGAAGCGGTGGCGGCGCCAGCCCGTCCGCCCGTCTCACTTACCGAGTCCGAACTGATCCACATGATGGTGGGTCGGGAGATTTCGGTCATCTATCCGCCCGCGGAAGGCACACCGGGCGAGGTGGTGCTGGAGCTGCGCGACGTCGGCTCCGTGGCCGCCGGCGTGTGCGGCATCAACCTCGAGGTGCGGCGCGGCCAGGTGGTGGGGCTGGCGGGTCTGGTGGGGGCCGGACGCACGGAGCTGGCGCGGGTGATCTTTGGTCTCACACCGGCCGACACGGGAGAAATCCGGCTGGCCGGCCGGCCCGTCACGATTCGTTCGCCGCGGGACGCGGTGGAGCATGGGATCGCTTATGTACCGGAAGACCGCCGGCGGCACGGGGTGATTCTCGAATTGCCAGTGGCGGCGAACGTCACGCTCGCCCTTCACGAACGGCTCTTTCCCCGGGCTTGGCTGCGGCGCAAAGCGGAACGGGAATTGACGCTCCGATATCTGCGGGAACTGGGCATCAAGGCCGAGGGAACGCAAGCGCCCGTGGGCAGCTTGAGCGGAGGCAATCAGCAAAAGGTGGCACTGGCCCGCTGGTTGGCCACGGAGCCGCGTGTGCTCATCCTCGACGAGCCCACGCAGGGCGTGGACATCGGAGCCAAAAGCGAAATTCATCACCTGATCCGACGGCTGGCCCGGGACGGAATGGCGGTGCTGATGATCTCCAGTGATCTGCCCGAGATTGTCGGCATGGCGGATGAGATTGCTGTCATGCGCGGAGGGACCATTGTGGCGCGGCTGCCGGGCGGAAGTGAGGCGGCCGCGGTGATGGCCGCCGCGCTCGGTCGGACAAGCGGGAGTGGTGTGGCATGAAGGGCAGCATCCGGGAACTTGCCGTGGTTGGGGCGTTGGGACTGCTGCTGGTGCTGCTGGCGATCTTCGCTCCGGCCTTTTTCGATCCGCAGCCGCTGCTGTCGCGCCTGACGGCGGCGGCGCCCAAACTGGTTCTGGCCTGTGGGGTCGCGCTGGTAATCATCAGCCGCCAGATTGATATCTCGATTGGGTCACTCTTCGCCGTGTGCGGCGCGAGCGCCGGCTGGGTCGCCGAAGCGGGCGCTCCGCTGCCCGTGGCTGTGGCGGCGGCCCTCGGAGTGGGCGTGGTCGTGGGCGCGAGCACCGGCGCCCTGGTGGCCGGATTGCGATTGCCCAGCATCGTCGTGACCCTGGCCGTGATGGTGACGCTGCGCGAGGCGCTCCGCCTGCAACAGCAGGGTGTATTCATCAACCTGCCCGCCGGCGTGCAGTGGTTCGGCCTGCCAATGGGCACCGGCCAGGGGTCAGTCTGCGCCGTGGCTGCCTTCGTCGCCCTTGCGCTCGCCGTGACCAGCCGCCACGTCGCGCTGGGGAGGTTCGTCTATGCCGTCGGTTCGGATGCCGAGGCGGCACGGCTGGCGGGAC
>DATLZF010000357.1:0-20905 GCA_035574135.1 Candidatus Methylomirabilota bacterium | reverse complement strand
GTAGCCGCCGCTGGCGGTGTAGTGCAGGGTGCGCTCGACGGGCGGTCCCCCGCCGGGGACGGGAGCTGGCGGCAGCCCGAGCGCATAGACTTTGCGTCCGAGGAACTCGCGTTCCTTGTTCTTGGTGCCCCGTTGCGGCATGAAGGACGCCAGGGCCTGGATCGAGGCGGCCAGTTCCTGGGCGCGCGGGGAGGCAATGAGAATGAGGTTCGGCTGGCTGCCCATCGCTTCGAGCGTTTGTTCGCGGGGCGCCTTCTCGTAGGAGATGACGTCGTCGCCGAGATTGCCGATGAGGCTCTTGCGCAGGTCGAAATTGGGGTCCTTGTCCTTGCCGGCATTGTCGAGGAGCAGCTTGATGACGCCGGCGGCCTGGGGCGACATCTCGACGATCATGGCCTCGAGGGTGGCGAAGGCCTTCGGCAAATCCAGCCGCCAACGGTTGAACTTGACGGCATCCACCGGCACGAACGGAGGCGGTTCGGCCTCCTTGGCCTCGAAGGCCACCAGCTTGAACAACCCACGCCGGGCTGATTCCGGCACCGTCAGCCGGCCCTCAATGTGACATCCCTCGGCGGTGTCGCGGACGCTGGCGGCCACCGTCTGCAGCCCCGTCAGACCCAAGGCCGCGAAAATGCGGTCGGGGCCGGGCAGGGGCCCCCGAGGCTGGCCGGCATCGTCTCCCGTCCCGCGCGCCAGTTGTTTGACCACCGTTTCGATCAGGGGTTTGGCATTAACCCACACGTAAGCCGACGCGCCTCGGAGTTGGGCGTTGAAGCTGGCGGCAAACGAAGCCGTTTCCGCCAGGTGGGCCACCGAGCCGCCGCTCTGCCGAACGAGCACCTTTTCGATGTCTTTGATGGAATTACCGGCGATCAGGAGCGAATCCGACTGGCCAACGATCCACTCCAGCTTGCCCGCACTTTTGTCGGCGGGCTCGGCGCCGCCGGGGGCCTTGGCGGTGCCTGTGTCGGATCCCAAAGCCGCGCCCAGCGCCTTGCCCAAGTCGTCCGGGGAAGCGACAAGGACGGTGAACTCCACTTCGCGAATCTTCTCCGTCTTGAGCGGTTTGCCGCTGTCCACCCATTTCTTGCGGAGCATGGCCAGATTCGTCTTGAGCGTGTCGGCCTTGCTGCCGGCATCCACGAGGAGGAGTAAGCCGGGTCTGGCCTCCCCCACGCCGTCCCAACCATTCTGCGTGACGGCGAACGTGACTTGTCCCTGAGCCAGAGCGGAATAGTCGGCGAGCTTGATGCCTGCGGACTTCTCGAAGGGCTCGATCAAGTCCGTTTTCACCTTGGTCCAGAGCTTCTCCGTGAAGGCCTTCATGGACGGGTCGTTCCACAGTTGCGAGGCCGGCGACTGCCGCCACTCGGCGCGCGACTTTCCGCAGTCCGGCACGGCGAGCACCAAGAGCGTGTCGGCCGGGAGCAGTTGCTCTGGCGGGGGCACGGGAGCGCCGTGAACGGCGAACGCGAGGGCTGTCAGCAGACCTGGAACCGTCACAATGCGTTGTAGCGTCATAGTCATGAGTGCCGTGTGGCGACCGGATGATTGACTGTCTCTTTTCCCTGGCCTCCGGCCACCACGAGCTGCATGAGCGCGAGTATCGAGACGAGACCGAGCCGCCGCAACCCTTTTCCCGAGCGGAAGGCGAACAGGCGCCGCATGCTCCCGTGCGGGGGCGTTTGCCGGTATGGCGTTGCGGCGGAAGTCACCGCCGCCCGGGAAAGCCGCTGGCGCCCGGCTCTGCGGCCCGTTTAGATTCGCCGCGACGATGAGGAAATACTGGCACGTCATCAACATCGGCATTCAGAACACGCTCGTGTACCGCGTGAACTTCCTCTTTCGCGCTTTGCTGGGATTGATCCCGCTGACGGCGACGCTTTTTCTCTGGCGCGCCATCTACAGCGGCCGGGGCGAGGGCGGCGAGGTGGCGGCTTACAGCTTGGCGGCCATGACCTCCTACTACCTGCTGGTGACCATTGTGGACGCGCTGACAGCGGTGACCGAGGATGACTGGCAGGTGGCGGCGGACATCAAGGACGGCCATGTGTCGCAGTTTCTGCTCAAGCCGATCGACTACCTCACCTACCGTCTGTGTTTGTTCGTGTCGGGGAGGCTGATCTACACGGCGGTGGCGGCCCTGCCGGTGGCCGGTTTCATCTGGCTGCAACGCGAATACTTCGTGGCGCCCCCGGATGCCCTGACCTTCGCCGCCTTTGCCGTGTCCGTGGTGCTGACTGGTCTGTTGCAGTTCTTTGTCTCCTACACCATGGCTTTGCTTGCGTTTTGGGTGTTGGAGGTGGCCACGTTCATTTTCATCCTTTACGCGTTCGAGTACGTGGCGGGCGGCCATCTGTTTCCGCTGGATATCCTGCCGCCGGCGATCGCGGCGGCGCTGAACTACACCCCGTTCCCCTACATGCTCTACTTCCCCGTCAGCGTGTATCTGGGGCGCGTCAGCGGGGATGCGCTCTGGACCGGGCTGGCGACGCAGGCATTCTGGGTCCTGGCAACTTATGGGTTGGCCCGGTTTGTGTGGAGTCGCGGCATCCGCAAGTACTCCGCTGTGGGCGGCTGAGAACGCCCGCCTCCCGTCCCGGGTGCTTCACCGGCTGGCTCTTCGCAGAATCTCGATCCGCTCTGCCGTCGTCAGCTCGACGGGATTGCCTTTCATGCTGCTGGCCTGGGCGGCCGCTTCGGCCAACGGGACAAAGTCGGCCTCGGTCACTCCGTAGCTTCGCAACGATGGGATTTGCAGATGTGCCGTCACCTCGCGCACCCAGGCCACACCTTCTTCGGCAACCGCTCCGGACCGGCCGGTCAGGAGGCAGGCGATGTGTTCGAAGCGCTTGAGGGCCGGGCTCTCCGGCTGGCGGGATCGGAGGGCCTGAAGGTTGACCTCCATCGCGTGCGGCAGCAACGCGGCGCACACCGCGCCATGCGGCGCGGCAAAACGCCCGCCCACGGGCGCGGCAAATCCATGCACCGCGCCGAGGCCGGCGTTGGCCAGCGCCAGCCCGCTCAACAGACTCGCCAGCGCCATGTCCTCGCGGGCGGCGGCATCGCCGGGAGCTTCCCAGACCCTTCGCAGCGAGCGGGCGACCCGGGGCAGCCCTTCCACGCAAAAACCGTCCGTCAGGGGATGGGCCCGTGGCGAAACGTAGGGCTCGATCAACTGCGTCAGCGCATCCAACCCGGTGGCGGCGGTCAAGGCGGGCGGTAGATCGCGGGTCAACTCGGGGTCAACCACCGCCACCCGCGCGAGCAGGAGCGGGCTGCGCAAGCTGGCTTTGACACGGTGGACCGGAGAGGCGATGACCGCGTTGCGCGTGACTTCGGCGCCCGTACCGGCCGTGGTGGGCACGGCGAGAAAGGGCAGCGGCGGCTTCGTCAACGGCCGACCGCGACCGATGATCTCCAGGTAATCCAAAGCCGGACCGGCATTCGTCGCCAGCGCGGCCACGGCTTTGGCCGCGTCCAGTGCGCTGCCGCCGCCGAAGCCGAGAACGAACTCAATGCCTTCCTGCCGGGCCGTTTCCGCGCCTCTCTCGACGGCTTCGAGGGTGGGTTCTCCGGCAATCGGGCAAGTGCGGCACGTGATGCCCTGATCGGCCATCATTCGCCGCAAGGTCTCCGCCCGGTCCGGATTGCTGCCCGTCACCACCAGCGCCCGCGTCCCGTAGGTGCGCGCCAGCGCCGGCAACTCCTTCAACGTGCCGGGACCGAAGAGAATCCGCCCGGCCGTGGCGAACTCGAAGCGCATGAGGTCACCAGCCGTTCGTCGGCGGAAAGACGGCGTCGAATTTCACCGAAGACCGCGGTTCGGCCATCATGGGCGCAACGGCGTCACGCCAGGCGGCGTAATGGGCGGTTTCCTTGTGCCGCGCGGGCGCCTCGGCGTGGCGATACACCTCGACGAGGACGAAGCGGGTCGGATCGTCCTGCTGCTGGACGACGTCGAACCTGGCGATGCCCGGTTCCCGCACGCTGGCACGCGCATTGGCGAGGGTGGCTTCCTTGAAGGCCGCGACGCAGTCGGGCTTCACGCGCACGTGGACATGAACGACAAGCATGGGCTTGTCTTCGCAGGAAGACGGGCCGGCGGCAAGCCCGGGTCGCCGCCGCCGAAAAACGTGGTAGCCGCAGGCTTCAGGCTGCGCGCCCGTGGAGGGGACGCACGCGCAAGCGAAAACCTGCGGCTACGAAAGGGAGAAAGAATGTCCCGTGCTCAGGGCTTGCGGGTGGGCAGGGTTTTGTTGGCCACCTCGATGCCCTTGAGGCTGGCGTACTTCACCGACACCGCGTTCAGGCGCTCTGTGCTGGCGGCCAGTTCCTGTTTGGCCCGCCAGTAACGAACGGTTTCCACGCCCGGCCAGGCAAAAACGGCGGTCAACACCACCACCCGAATCAAATTCTGTTTCTTCATGATCGTCGTCCGGCTTGTCACACTGTCACGCCGTATGCATCGACACCTTGAGGGCGGAGATTAAACCGATGGCGCCGCGAGGGCGTAATCCGCACTGGCCATCACGCCCGGAGCGGAAACGGATCGACGGCAGAAGGGTGAAGAGCCTTACACGAGGCTGCAAACATGCGGAAGGCTTCGGATTGTCGGAGGCGGAGTCAGGTTGTCCGGTCCTTCCGGCGCTCCGGGAGCGCCGGTGGCTGCTCTTGGTGATCGCCGTCGTGTGAAGATGCGGCTTGCCCTGCGTCCGAACCCACGCAGTATGGGCGGCGTGCGACATTGATCCCGCAAAACAGAAACTCCCTCCATGTTCTCCCACGTTGTCATTTTCTGGACCAAACCTGAAAACCCCAAGGCCGCCGAGGAATTGGTCGCCGGCGCCGAGAAGTACCTGCGCCCCATCCCCGGCGTGAAGTTTTTCCACGTCGGTCGCATGGTGCCCAGCCACCGGCCGGTGGTGGACCAGACCTATCAGGTGGCCCTCAACATCGCCTTCGCCGACAAAAAGGCGCAGGACGACTACCAGGTGCATCCGCTGCACGTCGAGTTTGTCGAGAAAGTCTTCAAGCCGAACTGCGCCCGCGTGGTGGTGTACGACTTCGAGTAACGCCCCGGTCATCTCCAACAGCCGCCGGTTCCCAAGGCAAAGAGGGCGCCGATGGGAACCGGCGCCCTCCCTTTTTGATTCGACGCTGTGTCGGGCTGTTACTCCTCGCAGGTCAGAGCATTGATGATCGCCTGGGTGCAACGCATGGCGTCCAGGGCTGCCACGGGATCCTGCCCCAGCATCTCCGTGCGTACCTTGAGGCTGAAGGCTCGGAGCTGGTTGACGCCCGAGAAGTAATCTCCCATCTCGAAAGACGCGCACGCGGCCTTCAGGGTGGACACCAGAGGACGCTTGCACTTCCGCGTCACCGGCGCCTCGCCGACCTTCAGGATCACCGTCTCGACCGCCTCGCACGCGGTGATGATTTCCAGCGTTGCCAGGGCCGAACTCGTGGCGGAGCCATCGTCGGCCACCAGGCCGACTTCATACTCACCCAGCTCGAAGACGTTGGTCAGCCGCACCCCTCCTCCGAGGGTCTCGGCCGTGCTGTCGCCATCCAAGTCCGCCAGCCAGGCGAAGCTCAGGGGCTGGCCGTCCGGATCGCTGGAGAGCGACCCGTCCAACACCACCAAGGCATCGATGCCATTGGGCGAGATGATCACGTTGGTGGGCGCACCGCTGCAGAATTCGACGGTCACGATACGAGCTGCTGGCGGCCCTCCAGGCCGGGGCACGGCCACGCCCCGCAGATTGCGCACCCGCACGCCGGTCGGGTTGACCCCGGACGGCGCGTTGTTCAGGCGTAGCTCCAGCGTGTTCAAGCCCGCCTGGAAGCCGCTGGAGATGCTGAACGGCGTCCATGTCACAAACTGCCCGCCGTTGCGCTGGCCGGTCGAGATGCCGTTGATGAGAATGTCCGTGCCTTCGTTGTCCGTCGCCCATTCGCCCGTGATCCGGACGCTGGCCGGATCGAAGCCGCTCAGATCGAACGTCAGCCGGTAGGCATAGTCGCCGAGGAGATTGCCGGAACTTTGATCTGCCCGGGGCGCGATCCACTTTGAGAACTCGTCGTTCGCCAGCCAGGGTGGGATGGGGAAGCCAACGTCATTCAGGACGAACGCATCCGGTCCCGGAAAGGCGGGATCGGCGCTCTGCACGAGCGTCCAGTGCGGATCCACCGAGCCCGAGGGCAGTGACACGCCGGCATCATCGACGCCGGTGTTGTAGAGGCCGGGCAGGGGATGGGCCACCGTCAGCGTGGCCTCGTCGCTGAGGACATCGCCGTTGAAGTTGCTGACCCGAACCGAGTAAACGCCGGCGTCGGCCTCGGTGATGTTGACCAGCGTGAGCTCCGAGGCGGTCTGGCCCGGCAGTTCGGTGCCGTCGCGCAGCCATTGATACGAGATCGGCTCCTCGCCGATGGCGGCGACGCGGAAGGTCACGGACTCGCCAATGGCGGCATACTGGTCTTGCGGCTGCAGGGTGATGCGCGGGAGCAGACCCACCACCAACGATGCCGGGTCACTGCGCACGCTGCCGAAGGCATTGCTGACTTCGACCGAGTAGGCCCCCTCTTGATCCGGAAACTCGACCAGGAAGGACAGCACCGGACCGGTCTCGCCCGGGAGCGGATCCGGTCCGAAGTACCACTGGTAGCTGACCGGTCCGCTGCCGTTGGCCCGCACGAAGAAGCGCGCCGTTTCCGAGATGACGCGGTTGATGCTCTGGGGTTGCTCGACGATGAAAGGCCTCGTGCCGGCCGGCAGTTCATCGCCCAGGGCGCGGAGTTGATCGACCCGCAGGCCGGTGTAGCCCACCGCCGAGTTGTTGAGCTTGAAATCCACGGCGTTCAGCCCGGCCAGCAGACCCGCGTTAATCTGGAACGGCGTGAAGCCTGTGAACTGGGTGTTGTTCGCCTGGCCGGTGGAGGTGCCGTTAACGAGGATGTCCAAGCCCGCGTTGTCCGTCGCCCAGACGCCCGAGATGACCACGGTGGCCGGATCGAAGCCGGTCAGATCGACGAGCAGGCGATACGTGTAGTCGCCCTGAGCGGAGCCCGCGGTGTCGAACCGTGGTCCGATCCACTTGGACCCGGCGTTGTTGGCCACCCACGGCCCCGCAACGATCGGAAAGGCGCCCGAGTTTTCCACGACCGGCGCGGCCCCGGTGCCGTCTGGATTGACCAGCAACTCGTAATGGGTGTCCGTCTCGCCGTCCGCCAATGCCGCCCCGCTGGCGTCCACGCCGGTGTTGAAAACGTTCGGCACCCGCGTCCGCACCACCAGCACGGCGTCGGAACTGGTGACGGTGTTGATGGGATTCGACACGCGCACCGCGTAGGTTCCGCTGTCGTTCAACGTGGCGCCCGTGATGACGTAGGTGGGGCCGTTGGCACCCGGCAGGTCGTGGCCGTCTTTCGTCCATTGGTAGCTCAGGGGCGAACTGCCCGAGGCGACCACGGCGAGGGTGAAATTGTCGCCCGTGCCAATGGTGCCGCCCGTCGGCTGGGACTCGATGGCCACGGGGGTGCCGGGCAGCGCCGCCAGGCCGCGGAGGTTCACCACGCGCAGGCCGGTGTAGCCGGCGACGGCATCGACGTTCTGCACTTCGAATTCGAGCGTGTTCACGCCGTCCACGAAACTTGCGTTGGCGCTGTTTAGGGTAAAGGCGGTGGCACCGCTGAATCCGTTGTTGTTCACCAGACCGGTGGGAACCCCGTTGACCCGGATGGCGACGCCCAGGTTATCGACCGCCCAACCGCCGGTGATGGTCACCGTCGATCGATCCAGGCCGGTCAGGTCGAAGCTGGTGCGATACACGTAGGTGCCGTTGCCCTGGGCCAACCCGGCCGCGCCGCTCGTGTCAAAGCGCGGTCCGATCCATTTCGATCGTGCCGTGTTGGCCAGCCAGGGTCCGGACACGATGGGGAAGGCGGCCGAGTTTTGTACCAGGGCCTCCGTGGAAGGTCCGTCCGCATTGACAACGAGTGTGTAATGCGGATCGACCGCGCCGTCGGGCAGGGCGTTGCCGCTGTCGTCCACGCCGGTGTCGAACAGACCGGGCACCTTCGCCCGCAAGGTCAACCGGGCCACGGCGCTCGTGACCGACCCGGTGAAGTTGGAAACGATCACCCGATAGTCGCCGGCCTGGCTGGCGGAGCTGGCGGTGAAGGAAAGAGTGGGTCCCGTTTCCCCGACCAGTTCCTGGTCGCCGAAATACCACCGGTAGGTGAACGGGAGCGTGCCCACCGCCACGACCGTGAAGCTGGCCGTGTCCCCCAGCCCGATGGTCAGGCTCTGCGGGTCTTGGCTGATGCTGGGCGGCGTGTTGAGTCGGACCACGCTCACATCGTCGATCAGGGCCGTTGTATCGCCGCCCTGCGGATTACTCTTGATGAAGGCCAGTTGCAGCGAGCTGGAGGTGGCGATGAAGGGGGCGCTGCTGACCTGGCGATAGGGATTGGAGCCGCCGACCGGCGGAACCGCGTGCGCGGCCACGACGCTAACGCCGCCGACGGTCACTTCCACGAAGGGAGCGGTGCCGCTGCAGCAGTTGCGGGCGTTTTCGAAGTAACGGACCTGATAGGTCGCTCCCACGGTGAAGCCGGAAACGACCTGGCTCAACGCGCCGTCCCCCTGGAGGAAAGCCGCCTTGTTGCCGTCGGGAATCGTTCCGTTGTCGGTGAACGGCCCGCCGAAAGTGCCCGGATTGACGCCGTGATTGGGCAGCGAGGCCCAGCCGGTGATGGGGCCGTTGCCGCTGACGTAGCCCGGAAAAACGGTGAAATTGTCCGCTTCAAAGCTGGCGTTGGCGACGACCGGCGCGCGGTTTTCGTCCAGCCGCTCGATGCGCAGGTTGTCGAAGTGCGCCCGGAAGCTGCCTTGGAGGTTGATATAGTTGTCCGCGTAGCCGCCCACCTTGGTGTAGGACCACACCGGCAGCGTGCCGCCGTTCACATACACCTCGATGTGGGTGTTGCCCAAACCATCGAATGGATTGCCGTCGGTGTCGGTGATGAGCAGTTCGATGTGGTTGGTGGTGCCGGCCGGGTTGGTCGTGTAGGTCGGTTCGGGAGAGGGACTGACGACCGCGCTGCCGTCGAACGCCTGAATTGTGCCGGTGGCGCGAAACAGGATGCCGAAGTGCGGCACGCCCTGGTTGACATTGGCCAACTGGTCGGCGGCGGACATGCCGAGGTTGATGCAGCCCCAGTTGCCCGGATCGCCACCGTACACCGTCGGGACCGAGTCCAGGTCGAAACTGATGCGCAGGCCGCCGGCCGAGTTGGCGCCGTTGAAGTTGTAGTTGAGCGAGGAGGTGCTGTTGGGGAAGTCCGCCAGAAGAAGTTGGTTTTGCGCGTTGGCATTTTGCAGTTGATGGCCGTAGTGGCCGGGGCCGAACGCCAGCGAGTAGTTCAACGGCGCCAAGGTGCCGGTTTGCCGGGTCAGATCGACGTTCACATCGAACGTGTTGGGCGTGGCGGCATCGAACGTGTCGAGCAGCAGCAGGGTGTCGGCAGCCCGCGCGCCGGCAAGGGTACCAGCCAGCAGGGCCGCCGTGGCGAGACCAAGAAACAATGGGGGCATCGAGTGGGGACTCATAGGTTTTACAGGGTTTACGCCACCGAGGTTGGGCGTCCGGAGCGTCGATTTCAAGCCTGGAATGGCGTGGCATTCCGGTTCTTGTCCGCGTTCACCGTGCGGGGGAGGCGACCGTCCCGGGGCGCGCTTGAGCGTGGGGGCGGCGACGCCGGGCAGTCGTGCTCAGAGCTTCAACTGGAGGAGGCTGACTTCGAGGGCCAGTGCCTCCTGGACGTTGCCCGCCAGCAAACGCTGGAGCTGTTCGAGGAGGTTGATGTTCTCCATCGCCGCATCGGGTGAAATACGGCGGGCCACGAGTGTCGTGCGGTTTCTCAGGGCGGGATACGTGAGAAGGTCTTCGCCCAGGTTCAGGGTGTGCAGCCAGACGTCGCGCAACCACCCCTCGAGCGCAGCGAGGAAGCCGGCGCGCCGCCGCCGGTAATCGGCCTCGACGGCCGCCTCCAGTTCCTCTTCCCACCGCTCCCGGAGCTTGGGCTCGATGTCCTCGTGGCGTTCCAGCGGTGAGCGGGCCCGCCGTTCGGACTCGACGCGCTCTTTCATCCGGGCCAGTTCTTCGAGGAGCAGGCCCAGCAGGCTGTAGCGGCCGAGGAGGCTGCGGGATTCGGCGCTGGCGATCGTGGCAAACCGGTCCAGCCAGGCCATCACCTCCGGATCGCGTTCATGGGGCGCCTCGCCCGCCAGGCTCAGACGCAGGCAGCGGGAAACGATGGTTTCGAGCAGGCGCTCCGGCTCGGTGGACAGAAGGATGAGGATTGAATCCGCCGGCGGTTCTTCCAAGGTCTTGAGGAAGGCGTTGGCCGACGAGGCGTTCAAGCGGTCGGCGCCGACGAGGATGCCCACCTTGTAGCGCGCCTGGGTGGGTGTGAGATAGATCGTCTGCATCAGGTCGCGGATCTGTTCGACCGCAATGATGCGGGACTTTGACTCGGGGCGGACCCACAGCACATCGGGATGGGTTTCACCCGCCACCTGGCGGCAGCTTCGACAGGCGCCACACGCGTCGAGGGGCAGACCGGTGGCCCCGCGTCGGGGCGGGCTTTCGCAGCTCAAAGTCTGCGCCAGCGCGCGGGCGACGCCCTCCAGTTCGTGTTGCTCGGGACCCCGAAGCAGGTAGGCGTGGCCGAGCCGACCGCGCTCCAAGCTGCGCTGGAGCAGGGCGACGGAATCCCGCTGCGCTGGGAACTCGGCGAAGCCCATGGGGCAAGGCCTCCGGGGCGTTTAGTCGTTCACCCCGGCGTGCTTGGGGGGCAGCTTTACCAGCAAGGGAATGGACCCCTCTTGGCGGCCATCCATGGCGATGTTGATGGAGTAAAGCCCCTCCTTCTCGAACTTCAGCTTCTGAATGTTCACGATGAAATTCTTGGAGATGAAGATGGAGTCATCCGGCACCTGCACCTCAACCGGCATGTCGATGTTGGGCATCACGTTCTTCCCATCCTCGTCCACGAAGATGAGCCGGATGGTGTGCTTGCCCTCTTCGACCTTGTTGAAGGTCATGCGCAGGGCGATGGAGCACTGCGGATGCACGGCCGGAAACTCCTTGGTAAAGATGGTGTCGAACGTCCCGAGCACGTTCAGCTTCCCATTGTTGTCGGTGGCGGCGTCACACAGTATCGCGACCTGAATATCCATAGTCTGTGGCTGCACCATAAAGCATGGCCCCGTGTCCGCAGCAAGTTTCTTCACTCGGCCCTGTCGCCATCCGCCCCCCGATGAAGTTTTTCTGGCTTCGGAAGGGATTTCCGGGCCTCAATGCCTCCCGCATGATTGGGCGGCTTTTGTCCGGCGTCTTCCGTCTGACGCGACCGGTGGAGAAGCGGGGCCTCCGCCGGCGGGCCCGATTTGCCTTCACCAGACTCCGCCGAGCCGGTGTGGCCCGATGAAGCCGGCGCGGGTGCTCGTCACTGGGTCGGCCGGCCGTCTGGGGCAGGCGGCCGTCGCCGCTCTCGCGGCCGCCGGCTGGAGCGTGCGCGGTTTCGATCGCCGCGCCACGCCCGGGGCCGTGGAGTCGGTTGTGGGAGATCTGACCGACTGGTCCGCCCTCCACCGGGCGGCAACTGACGCGGCGGCGATGATTCATCTGGCGGCGGTTCCGGACGACGACGAGTTCCTGACGCAGTTACTACCGAGCAACCTGGTGGGTCTGCACCACGCTCTCGAGGCGGCCCGGGCCGGCGGTGTGCAACGGGTTCTTCTCGCCAGCACCGGTCAGGTCAACTGGTGGCAACTGATGGAGGGCCCCTGGCCAATCAAACCCGAGGATCCCATCACTCCTCGCCACTGGTATGCCGTGACCAAGGTGGCGGCCGAGGCGGCGGGCCGCGTCTTCGCCCGCACGCACGGCTTGACCGTGCTGGCGCTGCGCCTGGGTTGGTGCCCGCGCACGTGGGATCAGGCGCGGGAGATCGCGTCGAGTCCGCGAGGACAGGACACTTACCTGAGCCCGGGCGATGCCGGCCGGTTTTTCGTGCGGGCGCTGGAGGCGGATCTGCCCCCCGGTTACTGGACGCTGTTCGTGACCAGTCGTCCGGTGACCAACACGTTGTTCGACCTTGAACCGACGCGCCGTCTCGTCGGGTGGGAACCGCTGGAACGCTGGCCCGACGGGATCCGGGAAACCTTCGGATCAGTCCCGGCCGCGTCGTGAAGCCGGCTCGGCACCAGATCGGGGCACGATCATGGCCTTTCGGGCGCCGGCCAGCCTCTGGCGCAAGGCGCTTTGCGCGCGTCGGCTCAGTTCATCCAGCTTGCGCCGCCGGTACTGGGAGGGGCTTTCCCCCAAATGACGCCGAAATTGGCTGGAGAAAAACGCGCTGCTCGAGAACCCCACGTCCAGCGCGATGCTGGTGATGTCGCGGTCGGGATCGCACAGCAACGCGCACGCCTCCTGCAAGCGCAGCCGATTGATGAACTGGATCGGCGTGGTGTGATAGGCCTTCTTGAAGTGCCGATGAAACTGGCTGACCGACCAACAGGCCATCCGGGCCAAAGCCGCCACCTCCAGCGGTTCCCGATAATGCGCCCGGATGTGGTCGATCACCCGGTGAAGCCGGCTGAGGATTGCGCTGGGGTTCTGCCGCCGCGCCTGATGCAACCGGGACAAGTAGGTCACCATCAGCAAGAACAGGCTGCGCACCACCGTCTCCCGGCCCGGTGCGGGATGGTCGAACTCCGATTTCATGGCGGACACCAACGACGCCACGTAAAGCATCTCATCGGACGACAGATGCAGGTCGGTGTTCGGGGGAGCTGCTGTTCCCCCCGGCCGCTCCGGCGCGAACAGGTGCTCATAGCCGGGAAGGTTCCGCAGCTCACGCTGGTCGCGGAGAATCTGATCCGGATCAAACATGATCAGGCACAGCTTCAGCCCCTGCGGGCGCAACAGGCCGTGCTGCGCCCCCGGACGCATCACCACCACGTCGCCCGCCTCCAGCGGCCGGCGGCCGCCACGGCCCAGATGTACCGCCCGTCCCGCCAGCACGATCAAGATTTCCGCGTACTCGTGCGTGTGGAGCCGGAACTCGGACGACTGCTCCACCATGGCCACCTTGAAGCGGAAATGAGGATCGGGCAGGTCCCTGCGGTAGGTGCCGTCGTAGGTGATGGGGCGGGGCTGTCCACGGACCAGTTCGGTGGCGGAGCCTGTGATGCGGGCGGGCTTCTCGTGCATTGCCGGACAATCGGGTTGAGATCGTTCTGACAACCGGTGGAACGGGAAAGAGTGGATCGCGTTCCCCCGCATTTTTCAAGCCGACAAAACCAGCATGCGCGAAAATCTTAAAAACATGCGGCGATATTGAAAGTCTTGGCCACCCGCTTCGTTCATACTCCCTCCGAGCACAAGTTCCGCGCGTCATCGCAACGCGTCCCGTGGCTTCCCGCCGGCTTTTTGGCTGGGCAGCGGATTACAATCAGGATGAGGCAAAGCGGTACGGATGCGGCACCGCTGCCCAGCTCTTCGGCGCCGAAGGGGACATGCCGATCGGAGCATCGGCAGCGTTCGGGGGCACGCCGAGACGCTACCCTGCTGTGGCCTGGAGCGGGGAGCGGCCCCGCCCGAGTCGGACAAACGAGCGCGTTCGGCGAGGGTTGGCGGGGCCGCGACCCCTCTCCCGCCCGCAGCCGGCGAACGCCACTGTTTTGCTTCACCACAGGTCTTTCACTCGCAGGTTCCGGAAGCGGACGGTTTTGCCGTCATGGTAGTTCTGCAGACCCACGTGGCCGCTGGCGGCGCGCCGGGTCGTATCCGTCCACGTCGTGACCACGCGATCATTGATGCGGACCGAATAGTTGTGCCCTTGGCAAACCAGCTCGAACCCGTTCCACTGCCCGGCTGGGCGTGTGTTGGCTGCTGTCGAAGCGGCAAAGGGGTAGATCGAGCCGGTTCGCCACGTTGGCTTGTCCGGGTTCGGGTCGCCGATCTCGAACTCATGCCCGCGCCGCACCGCCACCCAGGGATCATCACCCGGATCGGGGAAGCGCACGAACACGCCGGAGTCCGCCACATCCTGCTCCTGCACGAACTCGCCGCGCAGCACAAAATTCGTGAAGGCGCGCCCGCCGTACCACCACAATCCCATGCCGCCCTCCGCCGTGGCCACCCCGTTGACCACCGTGAACCGGCCGGGCCCCGCCTGCCGCCATTGTGCCAACGCCGCCCCCTCCAGCAACGGCATGAAGCCCTCTTCCCCGGCCGCGGGTGAGAGCAGATGTTCCCGCAGCTCAACCGGCACCTCATACAAAGGCCGGATTTCCGGTTGCCGGAAGAATACTTCTGCCGCCTCGGATTGAAGCTGGATTTTCCCCCGCCAGAGCGGACGCCACACGCCGCCCTCCGGATACCGCGGGTTGACGGCGACCAGGTTCACATGGCCGTTGAGAATGTGAATGCACTGCCCGGCCCAGAAGACCACCTCGACGGTGTTCCAGTTGCCGAAGACCTGCTCGACATCGAACGGCGGCGTGATGCCGTTGGCGGGAGTGGCCTCCAGGCGCGGCGCACCCTTGCGCCAGACGATGTTCTTCTCCCCGGCCCCTTCCTTTTTGTAGGGCACGTAAAGCTCGTTGGCGGGCGTGATCCATTCGCCCTCGCAGTCGATGACTGCGCCGTTGACGCTCCACCACTGGCCCACGCCCTTCTCCATGATGTTGTTCTCGACCGAGGTGAGCCAGCCGGTGCGTGGGTTGGGCGCGCCGACGCCGCAGTAAAGGATGCCCGTGTCGCGGCCAACGTGGGCCCGGCCGCCCCACCGCGCCAGCCCCCACTTGAACTGCACGCGAAAGTGGAAATTCTCGAATTCCTCCCGCGTGGTGAGGGCCCCGTAAACCTCGCCCGTGACGTGGATCGCGGCGGCGCCGTCCACGTTGGTGACCGTGAAAACGTTCCTGGGGTCGAGATTGGGCACCAGCGGCCCGGAGCCCCCCGGCGTGGCAAGGAACTTGTCCCAGCCGTCGAAGTCGCGCCCGTTGAACAATGCCCTCCACTCGGACCGCGGCGGCACGTAGGCCGATTCGGCGGCGTGGAGACTCAAGCCGGGCACCCAGCTCAACAGGCTGGCGAGGAGAATGCGGGTGTTCATGGGGTCAAATAATCCTCCGGTGCTCTCATCCTTTGCGCCCGCTCCGGCGTGGCGCCGGGGCGAGTTGGCGGACGCGCGTGATCAGGCGGTCGAGCACGGCCAGTTGGCAGATGCGCGGCGCAATGGCGAAACTGCCCGCCGGGCGCTCGACGATCTGCGTCGGCAAGAGCACGTCCACCTCGCGGCCCAGTTCGCTGCCCGGTTCGTTGGTCAGCCCGATCGATTTCACGCCGGTCCTCTTCGCCTCCCGCACGGCCCGGAGGGGGAACTGCGACTCGCCGGAGTGCGAGATCGCCAGCAGGACCAGGCCCTCCACGGGCGGCGTGAAGGCAAAGCCGGCCATTTGCGCATCCACCAGCGGAAGCGCCGGTTTGCCGAGGGTGAACAGGACATCCGTGAGCACCAGCGCGATCCCGTGTGACGCCCCCACGCCGGCCAGTGCCACGCGGCGCGCGTCGCTCAACAACCCGGCCGCGGCGTTCAGGGCCGCCTCCGCCGCCGTCACGCTCGCCGCAATGTCCTCGCCATAATCGTCTCCGTCTCGCGCCGGGGACTGGAGCGTGCCGCCCGTCAGCTCGCGCAGAACGTGGTATTTCAAATCCTGGAAACCGTCGAACCCCGCCGCCCGGCAGGCGCGGACCACCGTGGCGTCGCTGGTGCCGCACGCGGCCGCCACGTCGCGCAGGCTCTTCTCGGCCACCAGCGCCAGGTTGCGCAACACTCGCCGCGCCACCGCTGCTTCGCTCGGCCGCATGTCGGCCAGCCGGGCCTGGAGGGTGTCGCTGACGTTCATGCAACAAGAGTGCAGGATTATGTTGCTGGCACAACAAAAATCGGGTTCACTGGCCGGCGCAATGAACCACGCCGCCTCCCCCGTCCGCCTGGGCCTGATCGGTTGCGGCAACGTGCTGGGCGCCTACGCCCCGGCCTGCCGGCGGCTCGAACAGGAGGGGCGTGCCCGGCTCGTGGCGGCCTGCGGGCGCGAGTCTCAGCGGGCGCGCGCCCTCCGGCTGGGCGTCCCGCGCTTCACTACGGACGAACGCGACGTGCTCGCCGCCCCGGACATCGACGCGGTGCTGATCCTGACCTCGATGGCGGAGCACGCCCGGTTGGCGCGGGCCGCTCTCGAAGCCGGCAAGCACGTCCTGGTCGAAAAACCTTTTGCTACCACCCTGGCCGACGCGGACGCGCTTCTGGCGCTGGCCGAGCGGGTCAATCGTCGGTTGGTATGCGCGCCCTTCACCATTCTCAGCCCGACCTTCCAGACCCTGGCACGGCGCATCCGCGCCGGGGCCATCGGCAAACCGTGTTCCGCCCGGGCGCGCTACGGCTGGGCGGGGCCGGACTGGAGCGAGTGGTTTTACCGGGCCGGGGGCGGTTGCCTGTTCGATCTGGGTGTCTATTGCCTGACCAGCCTGACGGGCCTGCTGGGGCCGGCGCGGCGGGTGATGGCGTTCACCGGTGTTGCCATCCCCGAGCGCACCATGAGCGGCGGCCGCAGGATCCATGTCGAGGCTGAGGACAACGCGCAGGTGTTGCTGGACTTTGGCGAGGGCACCTTGGGCGTTGTCACCTGCGGCTTCACGCTGCAGCAGTATCGCGGCCCCGCGCTGGAGGTGTACGGCACGGAGGGCACGATTCAGATGCTCGGCGATGATTGGGATCCGGACGGCTACGAATTGTTCCAGAACGACGCCGGTTGCTGGCAGGTGTTCAAGGAGACGCATCCCGACTGGTCGTGGACGGATGGGGTAAACCATCTCGTGGATTGTCTGCTCACGGGCACCGTGCCGCAGGTGACGCCGGCGCACGCGCGGCACGTGTTGGAGATCATGCTCAAAGCCCGGCAGTCCGGCCGCGAGGGACGCGCCCTGGAACTGGAGAGCACGTTCGCACCGCTGGGGTTCGCGGAACCGGCCGTGTCCGAGGCCGTGCATCGCCAGCACGACCGGTCAAGGGAGCGTGGATGAAGTTCGAAGTCCGAAATCCGACATCTGGCGTAATCTCACAGGGCGAGATGCCCACTGGGAGACGGCGCCCAGTTTTGGAGGCCGGGATCTTTTTCACCCTTCGCGCTTCGGGTCTCGAGCTTGTCTTTCCGGGAGGTGCCTGATGCCCCGTTGGCTGCTTTACTCGATCCTCACGGTTGTGTTCTGGGGCGTCTGGGGTTTCCTGCCCCGCAAGCTCGGAGCCATGTCGGCGGAACAGAGCCAGGTCATCTCCGCGCTCGGACTCCTGCCCATCATGGCGGTGCTTGGAATGCGGCGTGGTCTCCTGGCCGGCGCGCGACCGTGGCGCGGAAGCCTGCTGGCCTTTTTGGCCGGGCTGGTCGGAAGCGTTGGCAACATCGCCTTTTACGACCTCATGAACGCGGGGCAGAACGCGGCGACCGTCGTGCCGCTCACGTCGCTCTATCCCTTGGTCACGGTGGTGCTGGCGGTGGTGTTGTTGAAGGAGAAGCTCAACACGCCGCAACTCCTCGGTGTCGGCCTGGCCCTGGGGGCGATCTACTTTTTCAACGTGGGACGGGAGGAAACCCTTTCCGCCGGCTGGCTGGCGTTCGCGTCGTTGCCGGTGCTGTTTTGGGGCGTCGCGGGCCTCTTGCAAAAACTCTGCACGCGGGATGTCTCGGCCGAACTTTCCACGCTTTGTTTTCTGGCCGCCCTGGTGGTGGTGTCGGCGGGCTTGCTGGCGGGCAGACCGATGAGGTGGAACCTGACGCCGGCCGAGTGGGCTTGTGCCATCGCGCTCGGCTTGTTTCTGGGGTTGGGCAATCTCACCTTGCTGGCGGCCTTTGCGGCGGGCGGCCAAGCCGCAATCGTGTCCCCGCTGGCCGGACTTTATTCGGTGGTGACCGTGCCGCTGGCGGTCGGCCTGCTCGGCGAAAGGGTCCGTCCGCGCGAGTGGTTGGCCATCGCGCTGGCGCTGGGCGCGGTCATTGCCCTGGCTTGCGAGCGTCGTCCCGCGGCGAACGATCAACCGGCGGTACGCTGCTGACATCGCTTCGACTTCCGGCGTTGAACACCGCAACACTTCGATTCTTCGACCTGCATGAAATCCATTACTGAACTTCTGAAAGAGGGCGTCGTTCTCGGCGACGGCGGTTATCTCATCGAGCTCGAACGGCGCGGCTACGTGGACAGCGGCTCGGGCCGCGAGAAGGTCGGCACGGGGCGCGGCAGCGGGCAGTTCACTCCCGAGGTGGCCATCGAGCAGCCGGACGCGCTGCGCGAGCTGCACCGCGAGTTCCTGCACGCCGGCTCGCGCGTTCTGCAGGCGCTGACCTTCTTCGGCACGCGCGAGAAGCTCAACCGCGCCGGCTACGGCGCCCAGACCGAACGCATCAACGCCGCCGCCGTCAGGCTGGCGAAGGAAGTGGCGGGCGACCGCGCCCTCGTCGCCGGAAGCGTCTCGCGCACGCAACTCACCGAGCGCGAGGGGATGGAGTCGCTCGGCAAATCGCGTGACCACATCGCCGAGCAGATCCGCCTGCTCAAGGACGCGGGCGTGGATTTTCTCATTCTCGAAACCTTTTTCCATCTCGCTGAAATGAAGGTCGCCCTGGAGCGTGCCGCCGCTGCCGGGCTGCCAGCGGTGGCGACCATGAGTTTCCGGCCGCTCATCTCGAAATGCAGCGACGGCCACACGCCGGCCGAGTGCGCGAAGGTGATGGCGGATCTGGGGGCCGTGGCCGTGGGGGCGAACTGCGAGCAGGACCCGCGGCGAATGCTGCCGTTGTTGCGCGAGATGGGGGCGGCGACGACCGTGCCGCTGGCCGCTCAGCCGGCGGCCTTCCGCACGACCGACCAATGCCACAGCTTCACGCGCCTGCCGGCCTTCCCGGACGACCTGGAGACCATCCAGGTTTCGCGCGCGGAGTTTTTCGAATTTGGCCGGGCGGCCCGGGCCGAGGGGATTCGCTACGTCGGCGGCTGCTGCGGTTGCAATGCGGCCTACATCAGGGCGCTGGCCCGCGGCGTCGAGGAGGCCGAATGAACCTCTCCATCCATCCGACCGCCGAGGCCGCCAACGCCGCCGCGACGGATTGTCTGGCTGCGTGGCTGACGGCGCCGGGGGTGCGCACGTTCATGCCGGCCGCCGGCAACACGCCGCTGGAACTCTATCGGCGCATGGCCGAGCGTCGGGCGGCGCTGGCCCATTTGACCGTGTTTGTCCTGGATGAGTACGTGGGCGTGCCGCTGGAGGAGCCGCGCAACTGCGCCAATCTCCTCCGCCGCACCGTGGGCGCGGCCTGGGGCATTCCGCCCGCTCGTTTTCACGCTCTGAGCTCGCTGGAGCACGATGCGCTCTCCGGTGTGATTGAGCACGAGCGCAAAATCACCGCCGCCGGAGGACTCGACGTGGTCGTGCTCGGTCTCGGCCAGAATGGTCACCTGGGCTTCAACGAACCCGGTAGCGCGGAGGATTCCACCGGCCGCGTCCTCAACCTCGAACCGATCTCCATCGAGGCCAACCGGAAGTGGTTTGGCGGCGATTATGCCCCGGCGAAGGGCGTGACGGTCGGGATGAAGACGATCCTCGCCGCGCGCCACATTCTCATCCTGGCCTTCGGCTCACACAAGGCCGCTGCCGTGCGCGCCATGGTCGAAGGCCCGCGCGGGTCGCACTGCCCGGCCTCCCTGCTGCAAGGGCATCCGGCGACGCACGTGTTCCTCGACCGGCAAGCGGCGGCCGGGCTGGAGCCAGGGGCATGAGCGGCGCGCCCTTCTTTGCCCTGGGTTTGGACGTCGGCGGCACGAAGATCGCCGGCGGTCTGGTGGAATTTCCCGCGGGCATCGTCCGGCTAAGGCACACGGTGCCCACGCAGCCGGAGCGAGGCGGGGCGGCGGTGTTGGAGGATGTCGAGCGGCTGGCGCAACGGCTGGCCGCCGAGGCCACCGCGGTGCGGCTGGAGGTGCACGCCGCCGGGCTGGGCCTTTGCGAACTGGTTTCCTCTCGCGGCGACATTCTGAGTGCGAACTGTGTGGACTGGCGCTCTGCGCCCGTGCGGGAACGGCTTTCGGCCATCGCCCCGCTGACCCTCGAGGCGGACGTGCGGGCGGCGGCGCGGGCCGAGGCGCATTTCGGCGCGGGCCGGCCGTTCCGACAGTTTCTTTATGTGACGGTGGGAACCGGCATCGCCTCGTGTCTGGTGCTTGACCGGGTGCCGTTCACCGGGGCGCGGGGTGCCACGGGCACGATGGCCAGCAGTCCCGTCAGCGTGCCATGCGAGGGCTGCGGTCGGATCAACCGGCGGACGATCGAGGAGCTGGCTTCCGGCCCGGCGTTGGTGGCGCGCTACAACGATTTCCATCCCGGCGCGGCCCGGACCGGCCACGAGGTGTTGGCCGCTGCCGCGGCGGGCGACACCGAGGCGAGTTTCGTGACGCGCTCGGCGGCCGAGGCGCTTGGATCGGCCGTGGGCCTGCTGGTGAACGTGCTCGATCCCGAGGCCGTGGTTGTTGGGGGCGGGTTGGGCTTGAGCGAGGGACCTTTCTGGGACGAGTTCATCGCCGCCACGCGCCGTCACATTTGGTCCGACGTGCATCGCGACCTGCCGATTTTGCGCGCGGGCACCGGGACGGATGCCGGTCTGATCGGCGCCGCCGCGGCGGCCTGGGCGCGGGCGGGACGGTAACGGCGAGGCACCACCAGTTGGCCGGACGAATGGCTCCGGATTTTCGGCACGGATTCGGCTTCGCCGAGGGCG
>DATLZF010000356.1:0-3155 GCA_035574135.1 Candidatus Methylomirabilota bacterium | reverse complement strand
CGCATGAGCCGGTGCAGCGCCTCCTTGTCCATATAGGCAAACACGCCCGCGTAGTCCGTGATCAACCCGCGGATGACCGTCTCGAGCTGCGGACGGCGGCCTTCCTGGACTTCGAGCATCACGGTGTCGCCGGGCTTGGCGCCCAGGATCTCCGCCAGCTTGGCCGAAACGAGAAGGCCGTCCGGGGGCAGGGGAATGGGTTGTTCCCGGGCGTCGAGCACGCGGTGCAGGCGCGCGTCCCGGGGCAGGCCGGTCACGGTCAGTTTGCGCGAGGCGTGGCCGTGGCGCAGGCGCGCCGGCACGGAGCGAAACGTCTCGCCGAACAACACACCGGGCAGGTGCAGCAGATCCCCGACCGCCGAGGCCGAGGCCGGCTCGAAGAGCGACACGGTCACGTTCTGCCGCTGGGCGGTGTCCCACTGGAAGCCGAGCAGGTAATCGACTCCCTCGCGAAAGGTGCAGGGCACGACGGGAATGCCGGCGGCCAGGGCCAGGCCGAATGCGGTGAAGAAGGCCTGCCACGGTCGGCGCTCGAGGTTGCGCAGCGCCATGCGAACGGTGGGCGAGAGACGCCGCGCCAGCCCCAGCCGTTCGGCCAGCGAGGCCCGGTAGCTTGCAGGGGGCTCGGGCCGCATGGCCTCGGCCGGCGGCAGCCGCATGGCCAGTCGCACCGAGTTGAACACACCCGCGAAGGACGAGACGGCGCTGATCGCGAACGCGGTGAAGATGGCCGAATAATCCGGGTGAAACTCCAGCGAGGGAAACTTGAAGAACCGGTGGTAGATGTTTACGACCTTGTCGCCCAGCCAGAAGCCGCCCGCCACGCCGAAGATCGTGCCGAGGGTCACGATGACGAGCGCAAACTGGAAGTAGTGCAGACCCACTTGGCGCCCCGAATAGCCGAAGGCTTTGAGCTGGGCAATTTGCTCCCGCTGCAATCGCACCAGGCGCGACAGCACCGCGCTGGTCATGAAGGCCGCGATGCTGAGGAACACGATCGGGAAGGCGAAGGCCAGCGTGCGCAACACCGTCAATTCGTCGTTCAACCGCACTGCCGAGGGGTGGTCCCGGCGGCTGATGGCGCCCACTGCGCCGTAGTTGGCCAGGCGGCGATCCAGTTCCGCCATCACGGCCAGCGTGTCGCCGCCCGGCGCGACATCCACGATCACGTTGTTGAAAGCGCCGTCCAGGTCGAGCGCCGTGGCCAGTTCGCGCTCGTTCATCCAGAACACCCCAAAGCGTTTGTTGTCCGGCAGGGTTTCGCCAGGGCGCGCTTCGAACACATATTCGGGCGACAGCGCCACGCCAACGATTGTCAGCGTTTCGCGCTGGCCCCGCAGCAGGACGGAAACGGTGTCGCCGGGGCCGAGGCCGTGCACGGTGGCGAAGGCCTCCCCGACGATGACCTCGCCGCGCCGGCCCGGCTCGGGGGTGCGGCCGCGCCGCAGGAACAGCTTGTGCAATTGCTGGGGGCGATCGTCCGGCAGAGAGAGGATGACTCCGTCGGCCGGTTCGAGCTGGCCGGGCAGATCGAGGGTCAGGCGGCCCGTCACGCGGGTTTCCACGGCAGCGACATCGGGGATCTCCGCCAGGCGCGGCCGCAGGAGGTTGGGCGCACGTTTGAGGTCGGCGAACACGTCGGCGAAGCGGTGTTCCTCGTAATAGCGGTCGCGTGTGGACTCGAGCGAAAAGATGAGGCTGCGTGCCATGATCATCATGGCCAGGCCGCAGGCCATGACGAGACTGACGGCAAGGGTCTGGCCCTTCAGGCGGGACAGGTCACGCAACAGTTTGAGATGGAGGGGAGCCAGGCGCATTACCATTTCAACTCGGTCACCGGCCGGCGGGTGGTGTTGCGTTCGATGCGGGCCACGTGCCCGTCGCAAAAGTGGATCACCCGGTCCGCCATCTCGGCCATCACGGCGTTGTGGGTGATGACAAGGGTGAGGGTGCCCAATTCGACGTTCACCCGCTGGATCGCCTCCAGCACCGTGATGCCGGTGCGCACGTCGAGAGCGCCGGTGGGTTCATCGCAGAGCAGTACCTCGGGTTGCTTGGCGATGGCGCGGGCGATGGCCACGCGCTGTTGCTCGCCCCCGGAGAGCTGGGAGGGGAAGTGATCCTGGCGGGTCGTCAGGCCCACCAGCGCCAGCGCTTCCTCGGGCGCCATGGGCGCTCGGGCGATGTCGGTGATCAAGGCCACGTTCTCGCGCGCCGTCAGGCTGGGGATGAGGTTGTAGAACTGGAAGACGAAGCCCACGGTGTCGCGCCGGAAGCGGGTGAGGAATTCCTCGCTGGCATGGGTCAGTTCCGTGTCCCGGTAATGCAGCGTACCGTCCGTGGGCACGTCGAGGCCGCCCAGAATGTTCAGGAGCGTTGATTTGCCGCTGCCGGAGGGCCCCAGCAGCACCACCAGCTCTCCGGGGTAGAGGTCGAGATCAACGCCGGCCAACGCCCGCACCTCGACTTCCCCCGAGCCGTACACCTTGGTCAGCCCGCGGGCGCGGTAGATCGCCTCGCCGTCGGGCGGAGCGGCCGGCGGGTTGGGGGCGCGGTTGGCGACGGTGTTCACAGCGTATGCCGGCGGCGACCGGCGCCCAACGATTCCTTGTCCGGCGCGGCGTGGCAAACGAGAACCACGCGGATTGGCTGGTCCTTTCGGGCCAGAAGCGGTGGGCAGGGCAACACACGATCCGTTCTTGCGCTGGGTCGTGCTTTGCCCCTAATGTCCGCGCCGTCCCGGCTTCCGGTTGAGACAGGACGCCGAACTTGATTCTGGAACACAACGATATGGCCCAACCGATTTATCATGCGAGTGTCGAGGGCGCCCAACACGGCGCCAAGAGCCTGGCGGATTTCCTCAGCTACGCTGCCAAGGCGGGCGCGGCCGGAGCGCAGCCGTCGAATTACATGTTGCAGGGGAAGAATGGATTTCAGTCCGCCAGGGAAATCAAGGCCGCCTTTGCCAAGGCTCGCATGAAGCTCGACGGCGTGTCGGCCCACTGCCCGTTTTGGGTGCATACGACGGCCTGGACTGGCAGCCCTTCCATCCGGCCGTTCATTCCTGCCGACGTGGCCAAGAAGTCGCCCGAGCAGATCGAGAAATGGGCGGAGGATTATCTGCTCCGGCTGCTGGATCTCTGCGCCGAGCTTGG
>DATLZF010000355.1:0-3904 GCA_035574135.1 Candidatus Methylomirabilota bacterium | reverse complement strand
CGGCGGCCTCGAAGGCACACGCCTCCAGGCGGGCCAGCGCTTCATCCAACGCATGAGGGCGCGCGCCCGGTGCCAGGCCGTTGCCCGTGCGGCAGGCCAGGCGGATGGCCCAACGATCGAGTTGCCGGGCCAGGGGCGGCCACATGGTGTGCCGAGATCAGGGAGCAACGACCGTTAGTGCCTGTTGCCGCAAGTGCGTTTTGAGAATCTTACCCGTCGCGTTGCGCGGCAGCGCAGGCAGGAAAACCACGCGCCGCGGCACCTTGTAGTCCGCCAGGCGTTCGCGGGCGAACTCGATCAGCGCTTTTTCCATGATCTCGATGCCCTCGATCGGCGAGACGAACGCCAGCGGCTGCTCGCCCCTGCGGTGATCCGGGATGCCGATGACCGCGGCCTCCTTTACTCCCGGAAAGCGGTAGAGGATTTCCTCGATCTCGCGCGGATAGACATTGATGCCGTTGACCAACAGCATGTCCTTCTTGCGGTCCGTGATGTAGAAGAACCCGTCCGCGTCGCGGTGCCCGATGTCGCCGGTCAGCAGCCAGCCGTTGCGGATGGTGCGCGCCGTCTCCTCCTCTTGCCGCCAGTAGCCGAGCATGACGTTGGGGCCGCGCACACAGATTTCCCCGGTTGCTCCCACGGGCAGTTCCTGTCCGTTATCGTCCTGGACCGACACTTCGACGTCCCGGATGGGCTTGCCGATGGAGCCTTCCTTCCACGGGCCGTGGATGGGATTGATGCTCACCACGGGGCTGGCTTCGCTCAAGCCATAGCCTTCGATCAGTGGCAGCGGCATGCGGGCATTGAACTCGCGCAGCAACTCGACCGGCAGGGGCGCCCCGCCGGAAATGCACAGCCGGAGCGGAAAGTTCGATGGCAACGGCACGCTCAGCAGCGTGCGGAAGAACGCCGGCACCGCCGGGAGGATCGTCGGCCGCCGGTGCATGATCTCGAGCAGAATGTTTTTGGGCGGATGGACGGACTTGATCACCAGCATCGACCCGCCCACGAGCATGGGCAGCAGGATGCCCACCGTGAGCATGAAGCTGTGAAACATCGGCAACAGGACCACGAAGCGGTCCGTTGCTGCCGCCTCCAGCACAATCCGGCAGCTCTCGACGTTGCTCAACAGGTTGCCGTGCGACAGCATGGCGCCCTTGGGCCGGCCGGTGGTGCCCGAGGTGTAGATGATGACCGCCAGATCCGACTCGCGCGATTCCGGCAGCGCCAGCCCCGCGGATGCGTTCTCCGGCAGGGCCGCCGGGGCGTCCACACTCCAGAGCCGCAGCCCGGGCCGCATCTCGAGCAGTTTGCGCGCGACCTCGGCCGTTGAACCATCGGTGATCACGACGTCGATCCCGGCATCGGCCACGATGTGGTGAATCTCCTCGGCCTTGAGGAAGTTGTTGATCGGGACGACCACGGCATCCAGGTTCAAGATACCGAACAGGGCGGGCACGAACTCGGGGCAATTCTTCAGCCAGAGGCCGACGCGATCGCCGCGGCGGACACCGAACCGGGCGCGGAGCGTGGCTGCGAAGCGGCGGGACTGTCGCCAGACCTCGTCGAAGCTGAACTCCTGCTCGCCCCAGTAGATGGCGGGGCGGCTGGCGTGTGTGTGCGCCGAGGCGGCAAACGCGGTAGCGAGGTTCATGGCCGCAACGGTAGCCAAGGGCGGCGGGACGGTGAAGCCGAAACTCGCGACCGGGGGCCGCTCACGTGGCGGATTGGAGGGCGAGCCGGAACCTGCGCATGTCTTCCAGAGCCGGGAAGTCCTTGCGCCAAGCCAGGACCATTTGGGGATCGACTTCGGCACTGACGACGCGCTCGGGTTCCCCGGCGTCGGCAAGGATCTGGCCGTGGGGATTCACAATCAGGCTGCGACCGGGGTAGGAGAAGTTGGGGTCCCTGCCGGCACGGTTGACGCCGACGACGTAGGCGAGGTTTTCGATGGCGCGAGCCTGGAGCAACGTGATCCAATGGGCCACCCGTTTCTCGGGCCAGTTGGCGATGACCACGAACAGTTGCGCGCCACGCAGCGCCGCCATCCGGAACAGCTCCGGAAACCGCAGATCGTAGCAGATGAACGGGGCGCAGATGAATCCGCCGCAGTCAAAGGTCACGATCTCGCGGCCGGGCGTGTAGTGGTCCGATTCACCGCCCAGGGAAAAGGGCTGCATCTTCGAGTAACGGGCGATCTCCCGGCCCTCGGGCGAGTAGATCACGGACTGGTTGCGGCCGCGCCCGTCGGGGCCGATCACCACTTCGCCGGCGACGAGGAAGGCGGCGTAGCGGCGGGCGAGTCCGGAGACAAACCGACCGGATTCGGAGGGGGTGGACTCGTGAATCTTGCCGACGTTCATGCTGAAACCGGAGCTGAACATCTCGGGCAGAACCACGAGCGAATCGCGTTCCGGAGGGGTCGCTTCGAGCAGACGCGCGACGCGGCGGAAGTTCTCCGCCTTGTCTTCCCAGGCAATATCGAGCTGGCAGGCGTACACTTTCATGACGGCGGCATGCGGCGGAGAGTGTTTCCGGAGTCGCCGCCGGGCGCAATGCCGGACTATTGCCTTGCCGGGGAGCGAGCGGCTGGCAATAACCACCGGCCATGCGTTCACGGAGCGAAGTCATCGAGCAGTTGCTCCAGCCGGGGTTGATCGCCGTGGTGCGGGCCGGCAGCGCCGCGCAGGTGCCGCCCATCGCCGAAGCGTTGGTGGCCGGCGGCTTCCGGGCCATCGAGGTGACGCTGACGGTGCCCGATGCCCTGACCGCCATCCGCGAGACGGCGGCGCGTGTGGGATGCCGGGCGGTCGTGGGCGTGGGCACGGTGCTGAAGGCCGATCAAGCCGCGGCCGCCATCGACGCGGGCGCGGAGTTTGTGGTCAGCCCCATCACGCGGGCTGAAATCGTCGGCGCGGCCCATGCCGCCGACCGGCCGGTGATGCTGGGCGCCTACACGCCCACGGAGGCGCAGGCGGCGTACGAGGCTGGCGCGGATTTCATCAAACTCTTCCCGGCGGACAAGTTGGGCCCGGCTTATGTGAAGGCGCTGCGAGCGCCGCTGCCGCACTTGCGGATCGTGCCGACGGGCGGCGTGGATCTGGACACGGCCGCGGCTTTCCTCCGGGCCGGCTGCGCCGCGCTCGGGGTTGGTTCCGCGTTGTTGCGGCCGGAGATTCTCAAGGCGGGGGACTGGGCGGCGCTCACCCGACTGGCGATGGCCTTCGTGGAGGTCGTGCGCCCGGTGGCGCGGGGGAAGTTCGGGTGAAACTCATTTCGTGGAACGTCAACGGCCTGCGCGCCGTGCTGCGGAAAAACTTTCTCGACTACCTCGAGGCCGAGGCCCCGGACATCCTGTGTGTGCAGGAGACCAAGGCGGCGCCGGACGACGTCGAGCAACTCTGGCCGGCTGCCTACACCACCTACTGGAATGCCGCGGTGAAGAAGGGGTATGCGGGCACGGCCATTTTCACCCGGCGCCGGCCGCTCAAGGTTTCCACCGGCATCGGCATTGCCGAGCACGATCAGGAGGGGCGGGTGCTCACGGCGGAGTACGAGGATTTCTTTTTGGTGAACGTGTATGTGCCGAACTCGCAGCGGGAGCTGACGCGGTTGGCCTATCGCCAGCGCTGGGACCGGGCGTTTCTCCGCTTCCTCAAGCGACTGGAGGAGCACAAGCCGGTGGTGTTCTGTGGCGATCTGAACGTGGCGCACACCGAACTGGACCTGGCCAACCCGAAGGCGAACGTGAAAAACCACGGGTTCACGCCGGAGGAGCGCGCCGGGTTCGACGCGCTGATCCGGGCCGGCTTCGTGGACACTTTCCGTGAGTTCGAGAAGGGCGGGGGACATTATTCGTGGTGGAGTCCGATGGCGGGGGCCCGTGCCCGGAACGTGGGCTGGC
>DATLZF010000354.1:0-3808 GCA_035574135.1 Candidatus Methylomirabilota bacterium | reverse complement strand
ACGGCTGACGCGCTGGGGGCTGGCCGGTGCGCTGGCAATTTGCCTGCTGGTTTTCGTCGTCGGACGCCAGTTCACCCCTTCGTCGCCGAGCGCGCTGGAAACCTTTGCCGGGCTGGTGGACGACGAATCCTTGTGAAAGGGGAGATATGGGGACGCGTGAACTCAAGGTCGGTCTGACGCTGGTTCTCATATTCGCCAGCGGCGTGCTGTGCGGGGTGCTGTTGAACCGCCAGGTAACCGCGCCCCAGACGACACAGGCACCAAGCGCCGGGCGCCCGCGCGGCGGGCCGCTGCTCGTCGGCCGCGATGCCGCCGTCCTGGCCGAGTTGACCGACAAGCTGAAGCTGACCCCCGCGCAGCAGCAGAGCGTGGGCGAGATCCTCCGCCCCTGGTCCGAACAGGTAAAGCGCAGCCGGCAGGAATCCCTGCAACAGCGTCTGGAGATGTTCGAGAAAACCATGTTGATCATCCGCACCAACCTGACGGCCGAGCAGATCCCGGCTTACGAGGAGATCGTGGAGCGGGCCCGCCGCCGGCACCGACAGGCGGAACTCCGCACCAACTAAGATTTCACGCCGTCCCTCCCCATTCGGCACCCGTCTCCAATTTGGTGTTCCGCACGGAACATGACATTGGTGGCACGGTTCCCCTCGGTCTCGGCAAGCGTCCCGTTATGTTTTTGTGTAACGACCGCGCGGGACGGGCGTCACTGAGGTCACACACACGCAACGCCCGGCTTCGGCCACGAGGCTGCCGGGCGATCTTGAAAGGACATCCGCACAATGCAGACTGTGATTCTCGGCGCCTTGGGGGTGCCGTTTCGGCATCTGATGACGCATCGCTTCGAGACTCGCGACGCGACGCCCGCTTCGCTCTCGCTGGTCAACAAGGGAACCTCCCTCAAGAATCGACTGACAAGCCCCAGAATTATGGGCCACCTGCTCCCGTCATGGAGCGTCGCGCTGGCCTGCCTCGCCGCCGCGACGCCCGCTTCGGCCCAGTCCAATGTGCGTGCCCACTACGCCCACGGCCAAGTGTGGGTGACGTGGGACGTGCAGGACGCTGTCGTCACCAATTGCGTGCCCACCCTCACGCCCGCGCTCTCCAACGGCCTGCCCGTGGTCGTGTCGAACTGCTTGCCCGCGACCTACGCCATCTACTGGAGCGAAAACCCGGTGACGAACACGACCACCGCCACGCTCGTCGGGCGGCTGTTCGAGCAGGAATGGTCCGCGGCCATCCTCCGCGACAACGTGCAGGCCTCCTTCGGCGTGCGCCCGACCGGTTTCCGTATCCCCGACGGCGCAGGCGGCTACCGCGTGCTGGCCGCCAACGAGGGCTTGTTCGTCCACACCGTGCGCTCGAACTTCGCCGGCCATTACGCCGTGCGGCCGTTCGGAGTGACCAATGTGCCGCCGGCCTGGCGCGCCGCTTTGAGCAATGCCGTCTTCGATCTGGCCGACCCGCCGACCTGCCATCTGCAGGCGCGCGGCACGAACCAGGGTTATCCCGTCGAGTGGTGGACGATGTGGGCCGACGGCGATACGCATCTCGGCGCCGCGCGCCCGGACTTTCCCATCATGGAGAACGACCGGCGGCGCGGCCTGCCGCACAACCTGGCGATCATTTACCCGGCTGGTGGCTCATTGCCCCCCACGAACATCCCCGCGTGCGTCGCCCTCCATTCGGGGGACGCCCAGGCGAAGATGTGGCTGCCGGCCAACACCGGCTTCAAGAGCATCGGGCTGGCGCCGGTCGGCCAGATTCTCGTGGCCGTCGAGGACCGCTTCTTCAACACCAGGAACGGCGTGGTGGACCCGGACAGCATCCTCAGCACCGGTTATGTGCCGAGCTTTGATCCGTTCTTCGACCACCAAATCAGCCCCGTGCTCTCCTCACCGCCCAACCATTTGCCCGGCTCGAACGAGGTCATCGTTCCCTATCCCCTGTATCGCCTGAACTGGACGCTCGACTGGCTTTACGCGCACAAGAGCGTGGATTCCAACCGCGTCGCGCTCGTCGGCCACAGCGGCGGCGCCAAAGGCTCCCTGCTGTGGAGCCATGCCAGCCCGGAACGCTTCGCCTACGTCGGTTTCTACAATCCCGCCTTCGGGCAATTCCCCGCGCTCGACGCGCGCTTCATCGGCACGCGCGAGCAAGACCTCCCGCTCCTGCTCACCAACCGCGCCGGCCAGCTTGTGCGCGCGACGGACATTCATCAGTTCGCCGCCAGCTACAGCCCGCGGCGGGACCTGCCCTTCTCGCGCGTCTTTCACGGCAAGCGCGAGGAGAACTGGGTGCTCGACGACGACCAGGACGGCCTGGCGGACCTCGGCGAGACCTACCGCCAAGCCGATGCCCTCGGCCTCGGCGCGGCGGTCTTCTGGGATTTGCGCAAGCACGGCCTCGACACGATGACCTTCGCCACGTTGAGCAACGACGTGGCCCATCCGAACAACTGCGGGACCAACCCGACGGTCAACATCTCCGGTCCCTGGGGCATTGCCGACCTGTGGGTGCCGACGCTGGCCACCCAGTTCCGTCGCGACGATGCGACCAACCAGATCCGCCATCGCGCCGACCGCTCCTACCCGGCGTTCTTCAACTGCGCATTGCGCGGCGGCCACGAAGACGTGGGGACGGTCATCTACACGAACAACTCCGGCCCCTACCTGGACAATACGCCTTACGACGGCCTGGTGACCACCACCGAATGTCTCCCGCCTTGGACCGGCGACGCGCGCGGCACCTGGGGCGGTTACTTCGACTGGGAACCGGACATCATCGACACCGAAACCAACTGGTCGGCGGTGCTGTTCCTCGTCGGCCCGCTCTCCGCGTTCAGTCCCGTGGAAATCTGCCCGGACCTGCTGCGGGTGGCGGACGTGGCCATCCGCCGGCCGCAACACTTCAAGCCGCTGGCCGGCACGCGGCTGGACTGGCAATTGGAAAACGCCGCCACGGGCGCGCTCATCACCAACGGCACGGTGGCCGTCGGCGCGGATGATCTGGTGGCCATTCCCGCGCTGCCCATCCCGCGCGATCCGTTGCGCGCGCGGCTCACGGTGTCCCTCGCGCAGGGCGCTCCGCCCGCCTGTCCGGCGCCCGCCTTGTCCATTCGCCAACTCACCAACGGCCTCCTCGAACTGAGCTGGCCGAGCTGCCCGTCGAACTCCTATCAAATCGAATGGACGCGGACGTTCCGGAACTGGGCCTGGCTTACGCCGCCGCTCGCCGCGCCGCCGACCGGCGGCACGATGACGTGGACCACTCCAGTTTCGCCGCCCTACCAGTTCTTCCGCCTCGTGGTCTGGCCGTTGACGAATTCGCCCGTGCCGAGCACACCGGGCATCCACGGGGGCCTCAAGCTGACGCATAACGGCATCGTGCGGAATTACCGGCTGAACATACCCGCGGGCTACGATCCCGCCCAACCCGCGCCGCTGATGCTCGTGCTGCACGGGCACAATCAATCCGCCGACGAGTTTGCCGGCAACCAGCCCTTCCTGACTCAGTACGCCAACGCGCTCGGCGTGATTCTCGTGTTCCCCGACGGCACGGCCAGCGAGCGGGGCACGGGCTGGAACACCCTCGACCCGACCCCGGAGCATCCCATTGATGACGTAGGCTTCCTGCTCGCGCTCATCGATGAACTCGACACCGCGCTGAACATCGACCGCAAGCGCGTCTATGCCGGCGGCTTCTCCAACGGAGGCAAGATGTGTCATTTTCTCGGCGCCCGCACCACCAACGTGTTTGCCGCCTTCGCAGCGGTCGGCTCGGCTATCGGCGGAGAACTCATCCCCCG
>DATLZF010000353.1:0-2286 GCA_035574135.1 Candidatus Methylomirabilota bacterium | reverse complement strand
TGGCTGGGCACGGCCCGGCGCAACGCGGCGGCGCCGGAAAACCGCTCCAGCACGCTCTTCCCGGGCGGCATTCCGCTGGTGGCCGGCCAGATGTACTACTTCGAGGCGTTGATGAAGGAAGGCGGCGGCGGCGACAACCTCGCCTTCACCTGGCAGGCGCCCGGTGATCCGATCCCGGCCAGTGGCAGCCCGGAACTGGGCGGCGCCTACCTCGCCACCCTGGCCGACGGCACGGGCGTCTCCATTGCCATCACACAGCAACCGGCGGATCAGAAGATTATTCTCAATCCCAGCTCCAGCACTCCGGGCATCCTCTGGTCCGAGGAGCTCAACGCCGGTGACGGCGGCATGACGGTGAATACGCCGCAGGCGTTTCCGACGGCTTGGACCTATGAAGGGGCCAGCGGCAGTTGGCGGGTCGATCAAGAGGGTGCCGAAATCGGCTTCCCCATGACCACGAGTCTGCGCACCCCGCCTCTTACTGTGACCAAGTCCGGCTCTTTGCGGCTGGAGTTCGCCCATCGTTACAGCATGGAGGGTGGCGATTGGGATGGCGGGCAGGTGCGGGTGAGCATTAACGGCGGCGCCTTCACCGCCGTGCCCCGCTCGGCCTTCAGTCAGGGCGCCTACAACGGCACGGTGCTGGGGAACTCCCGCTCGGTGCTCGCCGGCCAGAACGCCTTCGTCGGCGACTCTCCAAACCACCAAGCCCCGGCCTTCGTCACGAGCATCGCCGATCTGGGCTTCGTCCTGCCCGGCGACACGGTGGTGATCGAGTTCCTCTACGCAGGCGACACCAACACGCGCGGTAACTTCGTGCCGAGCTGGCAGATCGACCGCATTCTCGTGACCGAGGGCATCTCCGCCCAACAACCGGCCCGCTTCACCGTGGCGGCCTCGGCGACGGTCCCCGGCAGTCCGAACCAGGCGATCTTCTATCAATGGGATCGCGACTGCGGCAGCGGTTTCGCCCCGATTCCGGGAGCCAACTCGGCCACGCTGTCCTTCCCGGTCAGCCTGGCGGATCACGGATGCCGCGTTCGTTGCCGCGCCTACGTGCCCGGCGGCAGCGTCACCAGCCGCGAGGCGCTCCTTGAAGTCGTGCAGCCCAACACGCCGCCCGTCTTCACCAAAGCTGGCGGTGACCAAACGGTGGCCGAGGACGCCGGCCCGCAAACGGTGCCCGGGTTCCTTACCGGCATTGCCGCCCACAGCTTCGTGCGCAACCCGGTGGTGTATGGCGGCAATTTCGACAGCCTGCCGCCCGGTGCCACGCTCATGGGCAATGCCGCCGTCGCCGACGGCGTGCTCAAGCTCACGGTCAACGCCAACTCTCAAGCCGGCGTCTTCGTGACACCGAACGCGCCCGGCCTCGTCGAAAGCTTCGAGGTCACCTTCCGCGCCCTCATCGGTGGCGGCACCTGCTGCGGTGACCGCACGGCGGACGGTTGGTCGTTCAGCTTCGGCAACGATCTGACCCTCCCGCCGGCCATCAACGAGGAAGGCACCGGCACCGGCCTGATCGTCAGCTTTGACAGTTGGGACAACACCGGCATTGACGACGCTTACACCGCGCCCAACGTGGACATCAAGGCGGGTGGCGTGGTGAAAGCCTACCAGGCCTTTGACGGCCTTCGGGAAGGCGGGCGCCCGCCGAGCGGGCCGTTCATCACCGACCCGGCCACCATGCTGCCGATGACCTACAAGACTGGCGACCAGTTCACCGATGTGCGTATCCGCCTCGAGGCAGATGGCACCATGGACGTGGACTTCAAGGGCGTGCGCGTACTCGACAATGTCGCCACGGGCTACCGGCCGCTGGATCGTCCGCAGATCGCGTTGGCGGCCCGCACCGGCGGCGCCAATGACAACCACTGGATCGACGATCTCCTGATTGTGGCCTATCCGCCGGACGCCTCGTCCGCCGAGGCCGGCCAGACGGTCCAGTTCCTCGTCAGCAACGACAACCCGAGCCTGTTCTCGGCGCAGCCCGCCATCAGCCCCAACGGCACCCTCACCTACACGCCGGCGCCCAACGCTTGCGGTTCGGCGGTGGTCACCGTCGTGGCCATGGACAATGGCGGCACCGCTGATGGCGGCCGCGACAGCAGTCAACCGTGCACGTTCAACATCACGGTGACCTGCGTCTGCGACGCGCCCACGGCCGTGGCCGACGCGGCCAGCACGCAGGCGGGCACCCCCGTCACCATCGCCGTGCTGGCCAACGACCTGAACATCGAGGGCAGCCTCGGCGTGGCCGCCGTCACCCAGGGCAGCCAGGGCAGC
>DATLZF010000352.1:0-16953 GCA_035574135.1 Candidatus Methylomirabilota bacterium | reverse complement strand
GCCAGGACCAACAGCAGCGCCGAGGTCCTGATGATGGCGTTGGAGCCGTCCTTCTTGCGTTACGCGGCCCACGATTTGGTCAGCGGCGCCGACCGGATTGAACTCCGTCAAAGCGTGGAGATTCGCGACCCGATGTTGCGGGCTTTGGGGGCGTCACTGCGTGCTGAAATGGCTGCGGATTACTCAGGAGGAAGGGTCTATGGTGAAACACTGGCCTCGACGCTGGCCGTGTACCTGGTTCGCCACTATGGCGAAGGAGTGAAACTGGCGTCGGCCGCCGGCCAGGGTTTGAACCGCCAGCAGTTGCGCCGGGCCACGGAGTTCATCGCGGAGAATTTGGCGCAGAACGTTTCGCTCGGGCAAATCGCGGCGGCTGCGGGTTTGAGCGCCTTCCATTTTGCCCGTCTGTTCAAGAAGAGTACCGGCATGGCACCGCATCAGTATGTGATCCGTTGCCGGGTGGAACGCGCCCGGCAATTGATGCTGGCCAATCAGAGTACCATGGCCGACATCGCCCACCAGGTCGGCTTCTGCGACCAAAGCCACCTCACCACTCACTTCAAGCGGGTTTTCGGCGTGACCCCGCGTGTCTTCCGGCGCCGGGCTTTGGGCGCATGAAGATTCCCGCCCGTGCAGTCTTGTTCCGTGGCGGCTGGTGATTCGCGCAGGTTTATTGCGATTCGAGCATTCGGATTCAAGAAGCGGGAGAAGATCGACCCCACAATTCGGGATGGTGACGTTTGGTGCAAGCAAGAGGGAGGGGGCGGCGTGAGATCGCTTCCGGCCGTGATCGCGGTCGCTGCGATCGCCTTCGTGGTTGGCGCCCAGGAGCAGCACAAGCTTCCCGGGCGGCCGTTGTACGTGGCGGACCTCAATCTGCCGGAGCATTTCGTGCAGTTGATTGATGATCGGGAGGCGGTGGATCGCTTCCAGGCCGAGTCGCGGCCCATTGCGCCAGGGATCGTGCCGACGCCGCAAACGGGCTTTCCGGCGCGCCATCGGGCCGGCCAGTTCGTGCGAGTGGTTCGGGCGTCCGAACAGGTGGCACGCTTGGCTGTTGCCGGGTGGCCCACTGGCCGAATCGAGGTGCCGCGTGGCTTTCGGGCGCCGATCTTGGGGTTGGCCCATCAACCGGGCTCGCGTTGGCTGGCCACCAACGAACTGGCGCCGGTGGAGCTTGGGGCGGCGGCTTTGATCCAACAACGCCTCGCGGCTGACGGCTTGCCGCTGACGTTGGCGAAGGCCATGAAACTGATGGGGCCGGCCTCGTTTGCCACCAACCGCTCGGCTGGCCTGGCCAGACTGGCCACTCTCGGATTGCCCACCGATTTGTTGCCGTCGTTCTCCGTCAAGGGTTCGGGGGATGCGGAGGGCGATCTCGTGACCTGGCTGGCCCGGCGGCTGGCGGAAGGCGCCGAGGTGGAGGAGATCGAGTCCGATCTGGCCCTGTGGCCGTTTCATCATCGCCCCGCCGAAGCCGTCTTCGCCGTGGCCGCCGAAAGCGGCGAGGACGAGATTGGGTTGTTGCGCATGCAGGCGGGCGGCGGTTATCGCGCGGGCGTGGTGCCGGGGGGGAGCATCGACGTTATCTTTCAACTCGTCGAGGCCCTGCGTGAGGCGGACTACTACATCAGTGTGTGGCACGAAGTGGCCGAACCGTTCGCGTCGATGGTCAACAGCACCTGGCGGCTGCGACGTCGCGATCAGTTGACCCTGGCGATCGAGCCCGCTCCGGTCGCCGCCTGGGCGCAGGACAACGGCAAGGCTGGCGTGGTCTTGGGGGCCGAGGGCAAACCCACCGGCCTCGGCACGCTGGTGCCGCGGTATGCATGCATCGGCGAGGGATGGTCCGAGTACGAGCCGGGTGAGTCGTTGCTCATGGAGAACCTCCGAGCGTCGGGGCACCATGTCGTCCGGTCCGCGCTCCTTTTCCAGGGCGGCAATCTGCTCCCGGTGCGCGATCCCAGAACCGGCGAGCGTGTCCTTCTGTTGGGCGAGGGCGAGGTGCATCGCAACCGGACCCTGGGCCTGACCGAACGGCAGGTTCTCGAGATTTTTCGTGCGGAGTGCGGCGTCGATCGCTGCGAGGTGATTCCCGGGGTTTCCTATCACCTTGACTTCGACGTGAGCGCCCGCGTCGTGGAGGGCGAAGTGGTTCTGTTTGTCAACGACATCACCGCCGCGTTGACTGTCATCGTCGGCTTGGGAGCGGAGGGAATGGCGCGGCAGGGGTTGGTCAGTGCTGAGGCGGCAGGTCGGATCAAAGCCGACCTGGCGGCGGGCCGGATGGGACCGGTTCTCAACGAGCTGACCAACGTCGTGCGGCGCCACGCCGATGGCCAAGGGGTGTTGTCCGCCACGATCTCCCGCGCGTTTGTCGTGGACCCGATCGATTCGGCGGCGGGCAATCTCCAGGTGTTCCTGCTGGCACTGGATCTCCTGGAGTGTCGCCAACTGCCGCCGGGGCCGATTCCGGGCCACTCCGCGCGGGCGGAGTATCTTGAGGCCTTGCGCCGGATGGATCGCGCCGCGCTTCGGCAGGTGGAGCATCTGCGCCGGTTGGGCTGGCGCATTGTGCCGGTGCCGAGCATGCCCGACCTCTATCGCAGCATCAATTACCTCAATGGACTTCAGCACCGCGGGGGCTACGTGATGCCGGCGATGGGAGGATTCTACGCGCCGTTGGACCGGGCGGCGATGCAGGCTTTTGGTCGCGTGCTGGGCCCGGCGGCGAGGATCACGCCCATTCGCAGTTCGGAGTGCCAGCGGCAACACGGGGGTGTCCATTGCGCTGCGGCCGCCTATCCGAAGATGCCCTGAAGACGACGAGGATCTGTCTCGCGTATGGGTGACCGGGCCTTCATTGACTGCCAGCGGGTTCACCGGGATGATCTGCACATGCTTTACGGGATTCGCAGTTGGTTACGACGTCTGGCGCGGGGCTTGATCGCGCTCTTTGTGTTCGCCAGCGCCGCCGCCGTTGCCAGGGACGCTCCGGCGCCCGGCACCGTTCGTATGGCCGAGCGGCTTCGGGAGTGGAATCGGCAGTATGGCGATCGTCATCCTTACGCGAACAGCTCCGTTATCCGGGATTACGAGGCCAGGATGCCCACCGCACCCCCGCAGGCTCGGATCCAGATGCAGTATCGAGTGGCGGAGGAATGGTTGAACATGGGCCATCCCGAGTTCAGCCTGGCAGCGATCACGAACCTGCAGAGGCTGGCGACGGCCTCCCGCATCTCGCTGTCGCCGCAGGTGCGGCGTTCGATGGATCTGCTGCACGGCCTGGCCTATCTGCGGCTGGGTGAGTTCGAAAACTGTTTGCAGCACCACAATCCGGATTCGTGCCTGATGCCGATTCGAGGCGGTGGACAGCATCAGGAACGGCGCGGCGCGCAGAACGCCGAGGCCATTTTTGCCCGGCTCGTGCGCCAGCGGCCCACCGATCTCGGCGCGCGCTGGCTTCTCAATCTGGCGGCCATGACACTGGGACACTATCCCGATGGCGTGACTGCGAGCGCGCGCCTGCCCGAGTCGATCTTCGAGTCGGAATACCCCCTTGCCAGGTTTCCCGAGATCGCCGCCAAGGTGGGCCTTGCAGTTGATGATCTGTCGGGCGGCACGGTGGCGGAGGATTTCGATGGCGACGGTCTGCTCGATGTGCTGCTGACCTCGTGGAGCACCACGAATCAATGCCGTTACTTCAAGAACCGAGGGGACGGCACTTTCGAGGATCGCACGGTGGCGGCGGGTCTGCTCGGTGTGACGGGTGGGCTGAACGCGATGCAGACCGACTACAACAACGATGGCTGGCCGGACGTTTACATCGTGCGGGGAGCGTGGCTCGGAGAAATGGGGTTGCTGCCGGACTCCCTGCTGAGGAACAACGGCGATGGCAGCTTTGCGGACGTGACCGAGGAGGTCGGGTTGCTGTCGTTCCATCCCGCGCTGTCGGCGGTGTGGTTCGACGCCAACAATGACGGGTGGCTCGACCTTTTTGTCGGCAACGAGACGGCGGATCGGGCGCATCCTCATCCCTGTCAGCTTTTCTTGAACGATCGTGGCGCGCGGTTCCGCGAGGTTGCCGCCGCCGCAGGGGTGGCGGTGGTTTCCTTCGTGCGCGGGGTGACGGCGGGAGATTTCGACAACGATGGATGGCCTGACCTTTACCTCTCCTGCCTGGGTGGGACCAATCTGCTCTTTCGCAACCAGGGCGCGGCGCTTCGGGACAAGAGTGGCGCTGCCTTCGGCCTGGCCGCAGCCTCGGCTCAGGTGCAGGAGCCGTTCCTGAGTTTCCCGACCTGGTTTTGGGATTACGACAACGACGGTTGGCTGGACATTTTCGTCTGCGGGTATGGGGCCAGCGGGGATGCCTTCTCGCCGGGCGTCAACATCGGCCACGCCACCCTGCATGAGATGGTGGCAGACCGGCTCGGCCAGCCCACCAAGGCCGAACGGCCCCGCCTGTTCCGCAACAATCGCGACGGGTCCTTCTCCGATCACACGGGGTCCTTGCGCCTGAACCGGGCGATCCTCGCCATGAGCGGCAACTTCGGCGATCTGGACAACGACGGTTGGTTGGATTTTTACCTGGGAACCGGATCGCCTTACTTCGGCAGCCTGGTGCCCAACGAGATGTTTCGCAACGATGGAGGCCGGCAGTTTCAAAACGTGACCACGGCCGGCGGGTTCGGGCATTTGCAGAAGGGCCACGGCATCGCCTTCGCCGACCTGAACAACGATGGCCAGCAGGACGTGGTCCTCAACGTCGGCGGCGCCTATCCGGGGGACAACTACTACGACGCGCTTTTCGCGAACCCGGGGCACCCTCATCACTGGCTCGGGCTGCGGCTCAAGGGCCGCGAGTCCAATCGGGCTGCGATTGGCGCCCGGATCAAGGTCGTCGCCTCGACGGCAGGACAGACCCGCGAGGTGCATCGCGTTGTCGGTTCGGGAGGAAGTTTCGGCGCCTCGACCCTCCGGCAGGAGATCGGCTTGGGCGGGGCCGATCGCATCGAGCGTGTGGAAGTCTGGTGGCCTGTCACCGGGGTGACGAACATTTTGACCGGGTTGGAACGGAATCGCTTCTATGAGTTCACGGAGGGGGACGGCAAGGCCGTCGAAATCCCGACCCGAAGGTTCTCGTGGCCGGTGGGCGCCGTTGGGGCCGGGCGGCGGCCGTGAGAGAGGTCGCGGCTGCAGGTCGCTCTGCTAAGCGGCGACGGGCAGTCGGATGGAGACGGTGGTGCCCCGACCCGGCTCGGACTGAACCCGAAACTCACCTTGATGGAGCTCGGTGAGGCGCTTGACGATGGCCAGTCCCAGACCCGAGCCTTGCTGCTCGCGGCTGTGGCGGTCGAACTGGGAATAGGCACCGATTCGCGCGATTTGTTCCGGTGCTATTCCGTCGCCCTGATCGCTCACGGAGAGATGGTAAACCTGGCCGGTGCGGTGCCCGGAGACGGTGACCGGCGAGCCGGGCAACGAGAACTTGAAGGCGTTGTCCACCAGTTCATCTACCAGCTTGGTAAACATCTCGGGCTTCATTCGCACGCTGGCGTCTTCGACGGTGTCGTGGGCGTCCTCCTTGCGGCCGCATTTGCCGGCGCGTTCGGCCAGCCGGCGGGAGATCAGGTCGCGCAGCTCGGTGGTGGAGGCCTTCTGGAGGCCGGCCTGCGCGTCGGCATCGGTCGCGAGCAGTTCGAGCTGCCCGAAGAGGATGAAATTCTGCACCAGGTGGTGTAGCCGTTCCGCGGAGGATGTGATGCCGCGCGCCAGTTCGGAGATCTCCTCCGGCCGCAGGGTGGCGGCATCGGTCGCGATGATGTCCGCCAGGCCGAAGATGCCGTTGAGCGGGGTGATCATCTCATGGGGCAGGGCCAGGCTGAGATTGGAACGCAGTTCGGCGAGTTTGCGTTCGGCGGTTCTCTGGAGCGTCTGATGCTTGCGCAGGCGGGCTTCGATGGCGGCAAACAGTTGCGGTGGAGTGAAAGGCTTCTCAAGAAAGTCGTCCGCGCCCAGGTTCATGCCTCGTCGCATGGTGTCGTCCCCACTCATGCCCGTCATGAGGATGAAGGGGATGGTGGCCGTCTCGGGCTGCTCCCGCAGGGCCTCGAGCGTGGCGTAGCCGTCCAGACGCTCCATGTTCACGTCACACAGCACCAGATCGGGCAAGACGCGTCGGGCTATCTCGACCCCGGCGACTCCGTCGGCCGCCTCATGAATCTCATAGCCCTTGCGCTGGAGAACCATGCGAGTGGTCTCGCGGAACACTTCTTCGTCGTCAATGAGCAGGATTTTCTGCATATCAGGCGGGAGAGCGGGTGGAGCGCAGACAATCATGCACCAGCATCAACAGCGTGCTTGCGGCGAACGGCTTGGGGAGGAACCGGGTGTTCTCGATCGTCTGAGTCACGGCTTCGTTCTCGGCCAGGCCGCTGGCGGCGATAATCATGAGGTCGGGTTGCATGTGATGGAGAGCGCGGATGGTGGCGGAGCCATCCACAAAGGGCATCATCATGTCGGTGATCACCAGTTGAACGGCCGGCTTGTGCTGGGCGAAGAGCGCGAGTGCCTCCGCGCCATCGCTCGCGGTCAGGACCTTGTAGCCGTTCTGGGTGAGGATGGCCTGGGCGATTTCCAGGAAGGCGCGCTCGTCATCGACCACCAGAATGGTTTCACCGCGACCGCGCGGTGGGGAACCAATCGGGGCCGACAAGCCGGGCGGTGCCTCGGCTGCGGCGGCGGGCAGATACACTCGGAATCGTGTGCCCTTCCCGACTTCGCTCTCGGTGTGGATGAACCCGCCGTGGCCCTTCACGATGCTCAGCGTTGTGGACAATCCCAGCCCGGTGCCCTTGCCCGGCGCCTTGGTGGTGACGAAGGGGTCAAAGACTTTGTTGAGCAACTGGGGCGGGATGCCGGTGCCGGTGTCCTCGACGGTGAGGACCACGTAGTCTCCTGGCCGGGCATCGAGGTGTTGTCGCGCCTGGTGGTCGTCCAGGCGGGCATTCTCGACGCGAATGGTCAAGATGCCGCCCCGGGGCATGGCGTCGCGGGCGTTGACGGCGAGATTCATCAGGACCTGATGAATCTGGGTGGCATCCGCCTGGACGGTGTGAAGGTTGCGGGCGCAACTGGTCTTGATCTGCACCGCGCGCGGGAACGTTTCGCGCAGGATCTTGGTCAAATCGGCGACCAGGTGCTTCAAGTTGACCAGGCCGCGGCAGCCCTCCTGGCCGCGGGTGAAGGAGAGGATTTGCTTCACCAAGTCGGCGCCGCGTTCGGCGCTCAGGCGCAAGGTTTCGAGCAACTTGGCGCTCTTCACGTCGCTCGTCCCTTCCTGGAGGAGATTCACGGACATCATGATGGGGGCGAGCACGTTGTTCAGGTCGTGGGCGATGCCGCTGGCCAGGGTGCCGATGCTCTCGAGGCGCTGGGCACGGAGGAACTGCGCGTGGAGTCGTTGCTGCTCGGTGATGTCGGTCGAAATGACCAGGACCGACTGAGGTTGGCCGGCGGCGTCGCGCACGAGGGTCCAACTGCTGCGCACGACGATTTCGCCGCCGGCGCGGGTGCGCTGCTTCAATTCTCCGTTCCATTCGCCCGTCGCGGTCACGGCGGATTGGGCCTCATCCAGTTGGACGGCCTCGACGCACTGGATCAGTTCCAGCGCGTTTCGGCCAAGGGCCTCGGCTGCCGGCCAGCCATAGAGTCGCTCGGCGGCGTGATTCCAGTAGATGATCCGACGATCCAGCGTCGCCACCAGGATGGCATCGTGAGCCTTGTCCAGCCAGGCGGCCTGTTCGCGGATCCGCTGTTCGATGCGCCGGCGTTCCGTGATGTCCTCGGCGTAGCCATGCACCGTGCCGGTGGCCGCCACAGGATAGAAGGACCAACTCAGGATCCGGTCGGCGTGCGTTGTTTCCAGGTGCAATCGGCTCTGCCCGCAGGCCAGGCATTGGCGGACGATGTCCTCGACGGCCGGGGGTAGAATGCGTGACGGATGATTGTGCCCGAGTACGCCGGCGATGTGGGCGGCGGCGTCGTTGAAGTAGGTCAGCACCCCTTGCGGATCGAACTCGAACACGGCGTGGGGATTCTGACGTGGAAACGCCGCGAGGCGTTGAATTTCCTCCTCGGCCCGCTTTCGTTCAGTGACATCGCGGGAATTAACCACCACGCCGGTGACGCCGGGGGTCCGGTCCAGATTCCTGGCCGCCGCCTCGAGGAAGCGCCACGAGCCATCCTTGTGGCGGAATCGAAGTTCGGAGGACGCCACCGACCCGGGCGCGGCGCAGACGGCTTGGAACTGGGCTGCCACCCGGTCGCGGTCCTCGGGATGCACGAGGGACAGGCAGTTGACTCCGATCAATTCATCCGGACGGTAACCGAGCACGCGTTCGATGGCCGGACTCTCGTAGAGGATCGTGGCCTGGGTGTCGAGGACGGTGATGATGTCCGTGGCGTTCTCGATCAAGGCGCGGAAATACTCCTCGCGCTGGCGGATGTTCTCCTGAGCCAGCCGTTGCTCGGTGATGTCCCGGGCGGTGGCGTAGATGAGCCGCTGACAGGAGTCGGCCGTGGCCTTCCAATGGAGCCAGCGCCAAGAACCGTCATGGGCGCGGTGCCTCGCCGTGAAGTCGCCGCTCCCGCCGGAAATGGCCAGGCGCTCAAGAATCTCGCGGGCTCCGCTCCGATCGTCGGCGTGGATGTGCTCTCCCACCCTTGTCCCGGTCAGTTGTTCCGGCCGCCAGCCCAGCGTCAGTGTCCACGCGGCGTTGGTGCGCACGAATCGGCCCTCAAAATCGATGAGGGCAAGCAGATCGGTGGAAAGCTCGAAAAAGCGGTCGCGTTGCTCCTCGGCCCGGCGGCGGCGACGCCGCTGCTCGAGGTCGCGGATGGCGCGTTGGATGGAGGCCGCCAGGCGGGCGTGCCTCTCCTTCGGCACGAAATCCGTCACGCCTTGGGCGAAGACGGCGCCTTCCTCGCTGACGGTGCCGGAAAGCAGGATGAAGGGCACTTCCGGGCAATGCTCTCGGGCAAGTTCCAGGGCTGAGAGCCCGTCGAAGTCCGGCAGCGACCGATCGGCCAGGATCAAGTCGAAATCTTTCCGGATCAGGGCGGTCCGGAACTCCTCTTGGGTGGCGACGGGAATGGAGAGGCAATCAACGCCCTCTTGACGCAGCGCCTCGCGCACCAGGGTGATGTCGAGCGCATTATCCTCCAGGTGGAGAATGCGCAGGGGCGACGGCGCGGGATCAGAGGAACCCGGGGCGAGCGGCTCGGTCCAGAAGTCGGATAACGGCGAGGACATCAGGGCTGGGACGCAGGAGGGGCGGAGGGGCGGGAATTGGCCGATCGTTGGCGGAGGACGTCAATGACCTTTTCGAACTCGGTGGATTTGTCGAAAAAGTAATCGGCCCCCATCTGAAAGCACTTCTGGCGATACTGATCGTGGGCGAAGTTGGTGAGCATGATCACCGTCGGGGCGGGGCGCTCGCGCTTGATGCTTTCGAGCACGTAGATGCCGCTGCCGCCGGGCATCGAGATGTCGAGCACCACGACGGAGGGTTTGGTCCGCCGGATCGAGTTGATGGCCTCGAAGGCGATGTCCGATTGGCCGATGATCTCCGTGTCGGGAAGGTCCGAAATGAGGTGGGCGAGGCGTTCGCGGACGACGGGGGAGTCGTCCACAATGAAGACGTGGTTGGATGCGTTCATGACGGGAACGGGGCGAAGGTTTGAGATGGGATCCACCGGGTCAGTCGGGGCGGCGACGTGGCGGGCATGACGGGAGAGCGGTGTGAGTGCATGACGGTCACCCGAGGTTAAGGTCGGCTTTGATTTTTTCGCTGCAATCCGGGCAAATGCCGTGGCTGAAGCGGACATTGGCGTGGTTCGCGATGTAACTTTCCACGCGGTGCCAGTAGTTGCCGTCATCCCGGATTTTCTTGCAGTAGCAGCAGATGGGAAGGAGTCCTTGCAGTTGCTTGACGCTGGTCATGGCTTCCTCGAGTTCGTGAACGCGTTCGCCGAGGGCGGTTTGAAGCTGGACCACGCGCGATCCCACGCGCAGTCGCGCCCGCAACTCGCCGTGGTCGAATGGCTTGGTCACGTAATCATCGGCGCCAGCTTCGAGTCCTTTGATGATGTCGTCCTTGCTGCCCCGCGAGGTCAGCAGGATGATGTATGCCGACTGGAGCGATGGGTGCAGCCGGGCCTCGCGGCAGATTTCGATGCCATCCATCTCCGGCATGAGCCAGTCGAGGATCAGCAACAAGGGTGGGTCGGGAGCCTGGATGGCTTCCCAGGCCTCTTTGCCGTTGGAGGTGACGATGACTTCGTAACCCCACTTCAGAAGGGCGGCCTCCAGCAGCCGGCGGGAGACCGGGTCGTCCTCGGCGATTAGAATCTTCATGCGGCGCTTTTGCGAGTGAGATCTTCCAGCGCCCGGGTAATGACCACCAACTGATGGTCGAGCTGGTCGCACAGAGTCTGCGCGTTGGCGAAGTCCCCGTCCCGCCCCATCTGTTCCAACTGTCGTGCCATTTCCTGGGCCGTGCGGGCGCCGAAGTTGCCGACCGACCCTTTCAAAGTGTGGGCGGCGCGTTCGAGCGCCTTGGCGTCGCCGCGGCCGATGGCGTTGCGGATGGTCTGCATGAGCGTGGGGCCATCCTGGAAGAACAGGCCGGCCACTTCCTTGAGTAGTTCGACATCGCCCTCGACCCGGTTGAGCGCCACCGTGGCATCGAAGACGGCCAGATCTGTTGCCGGGCCGGGCGGCAGGGTGGCGGCTGGGGGGCTGGCCGGCGCGCCGACCGTTGCGGGTGGCGCCTGATCGGCAGGTGGAGCGAGGGATTCAATGGCCTCGAAGAGAAGCTTTTGATCGATGGGCTTGGTCACGTAACCATCCATGCCCCCTTGGAGACAGCGGTCCCGGTCGCCTTCCATGGCGTGGGCGGTCATGGCGATGATCGGGACGTGGCGGCCGGAGTCCCGTTCCAGTTGGCGGATGGCCGCGGTGGCCTCGAAGCCGCTCATTTCCGGCATCTGCACGTCCATGAGGATCAGCTCGAAGGGCTGGCGCTGGTAGAGATCAACCGCCTTGCGGCCGTTGCCGGCCACGACCACGGTATGTCCCCATTTTTCGAGGATGCGCAGGGCGAGGCGCTGGTTCACGGGATTGTCCTCGGCCAGCAGGATGCGCAGGGGCCGGGAGGCGCGGCGGGTGCTGGTGGCGGGCGGGGGAGTGAGCTGGCGACGCCCGATCGGCGTGCTACCCAGGGCATTCATGATGGCATCCAGAAGGTCGGACTGTTTGATGGGCTTGGTGAGGTAGATGGAAATGCCCAGCGCCCGGCAGCGGTTGGCGTCTTCCAACTGGCCGGTGGATGACAGCATCATGATCACGGTGCTGTGCAGGTGAGGACGGGCGCGGATCTGCTCGACCAGGCCGAAGCCGTCGATGTCCGGCATGACGGCGTCGAGGAGGAGAAGGGGAATGGGTTGGCCCCGTTGATAGTGTTCTTCGAGTAGGTCCAGACCGGGCTGGGCGCCGGAGGCAAGGAGGGGCTTCATGCCCCAATGTCGCAGCATCTCGGCGAGGATTGCCCGATTGGTATCATTGTCCTCGACGATGAGGACGGGCAGGTCTTGCAGTTGGCTGCGGCGCTGGAACCGTGTTTCGCAGACCGCCTCGTCGGATCGACGCAACCGGCAGGTGAACCGGAACGTGCTGCCGCGCCCGACCTCGCTTTCAACTCGGATTTGCCCGCCCATCAACTGGACCAGTTGCGAGCAGATGGCCAGGCCCAGCCCTGTGCCCCCGTAAGTGCGCGTCGTCGAAGCGTCGGCCTGGGTGAAGGCCTCAAAAATCATACTCTGTTTATCGGCGGGAATTCCGATTCCAGTATCGCGCACCCAGAATTCGAACAGCAACTCATCCCCCTGCTCCTCCTGAAGGCGAAGTCCCAGAACGACCTCGCCCGACTCCGTGAACTTGATGGCGTTGCCGAGCAGGTTGACAAGAATCTGGCGCAGCCTGCCGGGGTCGCCAACGACGGTGGTGGGCACATCGGCCGGAACCTGCGACGCCAGCTCCAGTCCCTTCTGATGGGCGCGCAGGGCCAGAGTTAACAGCGTGTCCTCGACGAAATCCCGGAGATGGAACGGGATCGGGTCGAGCCGGAGCTTGCCCGCCTCGATCTTGGAGAAGTCCAGAATGTCGTTGATGATCGCCAGCAATGTATCGGCGGAATCTTTGACCGTATTGAGCAGGCCGCGTTGCTCGGTGGTGAGATTGGTTTCGAGGGCCAGGTCCGTCATGCCGATGATGCCGTTCATCGGCGTGCGGATTTCGTGGCTCATGTTGGCGAGGAAATGACTTTTGGCGATGCTTGCCGCCTCGGCGCTCTCCTTGGCCGCGCGAAGCTCCTCGAGGGCGCGCTTGCGTTCCGTAATGTCCGTGCAGGCACCCACAAACCGGCTGACTCGCCCGTGATCATCATACATCGGGCGTCCCCGATCGTCCCAGTAGCGAAAGGTGCCATCCTTGCGGGCGATGCGGTACTCGGCCTGAAACTGCCGGCCGCTGGAGCAGGATTCGGCCAGGGCGGCCTTCACGCGGTCGCGGTCCTCGGGGTGGATCGCCTGTTCCCATGCCGCGATGGTGCGGCCGAACTCGCCCTCCTCGTAGCCGAGCACCTTGTCCACCTGGCCCAGCCACTCGATCGAGTTGTCCCGGTGGTGCCGGACATAGAGGACATCGCTGGCGTTGAGGGCGATCTGGGCGTAGATCTGCTGCGATTCGAAGAGGGCCTGCTCGGCCTTGCGGCGTTCGTTGTTTTCCTCGCGCAGCTCCCGTGTGCGTTCCTCGACGCGTTTCTCCAGCTGGGCGCGGGCGTTTTGCAGAGCTTCGTCGCGGAGGTGGATCTGGGCGAGCATGTCGTTGAAGCCGTCGATCAACGCGCCCACCTCGTCGTCGCTGCGTTTGACGGCGCGGACCGAGTAATCGCGGTCCACAGCAACGCGCCGCGCGACCTCGGCCAGTTGCAAGAGGGGATCCGAGACGAGCCGCTGCAATCCGGAAGACAGGACGAAGGCGACCAGGATTGAGGCCAGCAGCACCAAGAGAACAATGCGAGTGTACTGGTGGAGGCGCTGATAGAGCCCGTCCAGAGTGGACTCGATGTAAACGTCGCCGATCCGCTCGTTGTCGAGCAGGATCTCCCGATGAAGGAGCAGGGCGTCGGTGGAGAAGACGTAGCCCGCCGTCTGCCGGGTGGCCTCGACCTGTTGCACCAGTTCGGGCGACACACCGCGCGAGCCGCGGCGGAATTCTGCGAACTGGTTGCGATCCGGGGTGAGGATGAGCGCTGCGCGGATGTGCGGCTCGGATCGTAGCAGGGCGAGTGTCTGCTGGGCATCCTTGGGGACGTTGAACTGGACTGCTGCCGTGCTGTTGTTGGCGATGATCTCCGCCAGGGTGGTGAGACTCTCCACCATGGTGCGTCGGAAGGCGAAGACCTCGTAGGTGGCGAAGGCGGCGCATGCCAGCAGCAGGGCCGTGCCGCTGGTGAGCATGATGACGAGCATTTGCTTGCTCTTGATCGACCGCGATTTGAGCTTCAGCAGGATGTTCACTCCCTTCCTCCTTTGTATCTGCCGCGAACCGACAGGGCGACTTTCAGCAGCTGCGCGCTGAGGCTGAGCCCGGCGGGTTGCGCGACGTCGAAATTGATGTGAAAGCGAATGGCGTTATCCTTGCGCACGAACCCGATCATGCCCCCGTTGTCGGCGAAGTCTGCCGTGTCGCCCACCGTGAGCACCGCGGCCTGGCGGAGACCGTCGCACATCTCCCGGTGCTTGCGGCGTTCCGAGCTGCTGAAAAACACCAGGTGGCAGGACGTGAGGTCGGCCCCGGCGTCGAGGCGTTTGATGAGGAAGGACCGGCCCTTGACCGTCTTGCCGGCGAACGTCGATTCGAGGTGGAGGCCGAATGGATCTTCGCCCACGATACCGACGACAAACGGTGCCTCGGCGGACGTAAACCGGTCTGCCGGCCATTCGACGAACCGGGCAAAGTTCAACAACCAAGCCGCCTTGACCTGGTACTCAGGGAGAGGCTCGGCCCCGTGCACCATCTGCGCGCCGGCCAGGGCGCAGGCCAGAAACAGGAGATTTGACACGCTCCTCGCGCCGCCCGCTCGCCGGCCGGGCGAGGAGCTCTCGATCACGCGGCCGACGTGGCCGCGAGCACCATCGCGATGGGGAATCGGCATCATGCTAGAAATGATAGGTCAGCTTGAGCCGGAATGAACGTCCGTTCTGGGCGATGAGGTTTTGCGTATGATCGGCGGAACCCGGATACGAGTAACGGGCATCGAGGAGATTGTAGATCGACACCGAGACATCGAGACCGCGGATGAGTTCGCGGCTCAACAAGGTGGAGTTCAGCACGAAGAAATCGTCCGCCTTGTTGCCTCCGAGAGTGAGGACCCGACCGTGATATTGCAGCTCGATTCCGGCCAGGAGTTTCTCCGTCGGTAGCGGGATGGAAGCGTTGAACTTGAGCAGATGGCGGGGGGAATTGACGAGTTCATTGCCCGTGTCCGCCTGCTCGGTCCGCTGCAGGGCGTAGCTCGCCTGCATCGCCAGGCCGTGCTCGAAGCGCCCGGCCGCCTGCAGTTCGATGCCCTTCGCCACGACCTTCGCGAGATTGTCGAAAAGGTAGTCTCCAGGCCCCGGGGCCGGCGTCTGGCGAATCAAGTCGTCCATCCAAAACTGGTAACCGGCCAGACTGAAACGGTACCCGCCGGGCAGGTAGTGTTCGCCGACCAGTTCGATGGTCCGAATGGATTCCGGCTTGAGGTTGGGATTCGAGGGCGGCGTGTCGGCGGACTCGTAGAAGAGTTCGTAGGCGTTGGGAGCCCGGAACGCCTCACCGTACAAAACCTTGAACGTGGTCCGATCCCAAGGGTCGTAGATCACACCGAGGCGGGGATTCAATTCACTGCCGAAGGCCGAGGAATGGTCATATCGGAGACCTGCATTTAGCAGCAGATTGGTGCGCAGCGTTATCTCACCCTGAGCGAACAACCCCACGGCATGGCCGGTGGTGTCATTGTGAAAATACGTGGCCCGGGGATTGACGTCGAAGTTCTCCTGGTGCTGCTTGACGTCCTGTTGATATTCGACTCCGAGGGTGAGCACATGGCGGTCGAAAAGCTCCCGACGGAAATCGACGCTGGTACGAACCCAGTCTCCTGTGACGTCATCGCGGTTGATAATCCGATCAAGAGGATCACCCGGGGCCGCGGCGTCGTAGGGATAGTCCCCGTAGTAGAGGTAACGGTCGTACGACAGCCGGGCGGCGAGGTGAGTTTCCGGGTTGAGATTCTCTTCGTATGTAAGCTCCACGAAAGAGCGGGCATCCGTCGTCTGCTCGTGACCGTCGTTGAAGATCGTGCCGTACGAGGCGGTGGGAACGTTCTTCTTTCTCCACCCCAGGGCGCTTGCGAGAGTCAACGCGCGATAGCGCAGCTTCAGGAACCCGCTCTGGCTATAATCCTCGTCTGATCTTTCGGCGCGTCCGTTGTTGGTGGCGGGATCGTTGAACTCTGGATAGAACAGATTCTCGTCGCCGCGGCTGCCGAAAACGCTGCCGGACAGAACCAGTTCCAGGTCGTTCGTCAACGTCTTGCCGAAGGTGAACCGGGCCCGGTAGCTGTCGAAGGCTCCCAGTCCGCCCGTGCTGACGGCGGCTTCCGCTCCGTCGATCCCGGACCCCGACCGGGTGATGACGTTGATCACCCCCAGAAAGGCGTTGTTGCCGTAGATCGAGGAACTGGGGCCGCGGATCACCTCCACTCGTTCGATGAGGTCCACGTCAATCGGAAATTCGGTGCCGATGAAGGCGGTGGAATAAACGTTGTCATTCAGTCGATGCCCATCCACCAGGAGCAGTGCGCGTGTGTTGTAGTCTCCTGGGATGGCCAGACCCCGGAACCCGAGGAATGCGTAATTACGGTCCTGGGTCACGTACAGTCCGGGGACCATGCGCAAAACGTCACTCAACGTCCCGTGACCGTACGTTTGGATATCTTCTCTCGTGACAAGGCTGACAGAGGAGGGGGCCTGAGTGACTTTTTGAGCGTGTTTGGAAGCGGTATAGACCATCGCCACTTTCACCAGTGTCAGTTCTTCGAGACTCAATTCCGTAAGAGGGCGGGACCCTCCGATTTCCTCCGTCCCCCGCAGGCGCGGCAAGGGCCCCAGCCAGAGCAAACAAGCCACCCACACCGCGACCGGAACGGCGGCCGGCGGCGACTGCCGATGCTCGACTCCCGCTGACCATCCCTCGCACGGGTCCGCGGGCGTCTTTGGTTGATGCGTTTGATGTCGCAACGCATCGTTCTAACGGCGGGTTGCATCAATGGCTTGAGCGCAAACGTCGAGAGCCAAACAGCCCTGCCGGGCGAGGGTCAGCCGGGGGCCACAGACGGCGGCGAAATCCTCGGGTGTTGGTGCAAACCGGATTCGATCGGAGCGCATCGCTGGCCGGCGATGGAGCAGCCCGACGCTCATTGACGGCGGCCGGGCAACACGAGCTTTGCCGGACCGTTTCGACGGGCTCGGCAGACCTGTAAGGCTTGCGGACGAGGTCGGAGCTGCCGGCCACTCACCAAGCCGACGGGACCACTGCGGGGCGACGTAGCCCCTGCTTCGTCGCCGAGGTTATCCTTCGCGACGAGGACACGGGGCTTCCTCGGATCCCGGGTCAGCAACGGCTTCACGGCCCGCTGGCCTCTCTGTCCGTTGCCCCGAGGCGAGTCGCCGGCCCACACCGGATGGGGTCCGGGTGCGGGGCATATGATGTTCCCGATTTTCTTCGATGAGAGCGTACCGTTGCGGACGTTTGTCCCGGGGCCGGCTGGATCTCCTCGTCAGGAA